>JASLAV010000287.1 GCA_030146905.1 Lentzea sp.
ACGCGAGCACGCGGGAGCTGCGGTCCTCGATCGTCACCGGGGCGTCGATCAGCGACGCGACGGCGTTGGCCAGCGCGAACAGGTCCCCGGCCGGCACGCCCCCGAGCGTCTCCGACGTGTCGACCTCACCCTCGGCCAGCAACGACCGCAGCATCGCGGCGAGCTGCGTCCACGACGCACCGGCCGCCAGGCCGAGCAGCGCCACTCCCGACCGGTCGGCGGCCGCGGCGACCTCCTCGGTGACCACGACGGGACCGCGCAGGACGAGCGCGGCGGCGCCCTGGCCGCCCAGCAGCTCCAGGACCTCCGCCGGCTCGCGCACACCCACGCCCAAGACGATCGCCGACGGCGGCAGCGCCTGGTCGTCGTCCGGGTCGTGGATGACCACGCCGCCGATGTCGGTGGCACGGCTGGGATCACCCCGCACGAGGTCGATCAACGTGGTGCCGAGGTCGTCCACGACACGGGCGAGACCTGTTCGCGGGCTCATGACACCACCTTGCCAACCGTCTACAGAGGAATCCAAGTAGTGTTCAACGATTGGAGTCTACTGGCGCACCAGTGCGTTCAGGCTGGTCAGGTGCCCTTCAGTGGCTTCGGGTGCCCAAGCGTTCGCGCGAATTGGAAGCAGAGTGGGAGCACGGGTGATGAACACGTTCGCGATGCCCAGGTGGTCATGTCGCTTCGTCCGGTCCTTCCATGATCCAGGACCACCCGCCGTCCACTTCCCAGCGGCGCTCGAGTTGTTCGAGCATTCGGCTGATCATGGCTTCGGTCACGTGCGAGTACCGGTCATCGACGGAGGTGCGCTTATGGCCCAGCCGCTCCAACCTCAGCACGCGTGGCACCTCGTCCTCGATAAGCCAGGTCTCTTGCATGTGGCGAAGGTCGTGGAAAACCATGCCTTCCTTGAGCGGACCCCAGCCGAGCGCTTCGTTGCCCGCGAGGGCAGGCAACCAGGCGCGCTCAAAGGGGGGATCACACCGGGACGAGCCCGGTCGACCGGCGCAAACCGGGTTCCAAACACCACCTGATCAGCGACGCCACCGGCATTCCGCTGGCCGTCACACTCACCGGCGGGCACCGCAACGACGTCACCCAACTGACCCCGCTCATCGACGCCGTCCCGCCGATCCGCGGACTGATCGGCAAACCACGCCGCCGGCCACGGCGGATCCACGCCGACCGCGGCTACGACCATGACATGTACCGGCGCCTGGTCCGCCACCGCGGAATCACACCCGTCATCGCCCGCCGCGGCGTCGAACACGGCTCCGGCCTCGGCGCAGTCCGATGGCCGGTCGAACGCACCTTCGCCTGGCTCAAATGCTTCCGACGACTCCGCGTCCGCACCGAACGACGAGCCGACGTCCACCAAGCCATCCTCAGTTTGGCTTGCTCATCTGCCTTGCGCAAACTCATTCTGAATTGATCACTCAGTCCCGAGGACGTGGACGTGCGCACGTACGGCGACCGCCGGCGCGTGCCGGGCCTGCGCTGCGACGAGCTCGCCAGGCTGGCCGGCGTGAGCAGCTCCTACTACCCCCGGCTCGAACAGGGGCACTCGCCCAGCGCCTCGCCTCGGGTGCTGGACGCGTTCGCCACCGCGCTGCGGCTCGACGACGCCGAGCGCCGGCACTTGCACGTCCTTGCCAAGCCGGTGAGACAGTCGCGGATGCGCAGACCCGCTCCCGAACCCGTGGGCGAGGCCACCGGTCACCTGCTCGACGCGCTGGTCGCCGTGCCCGCCGTGGTGCTCGGGCGGCACAGCGATGTGCTGGCGTGGAACCGGCTGGGACGAGCGGTGTTCGCCGGTCACCTGGACTTCGGCGCGGTGGACCGGCCGGCGGGACGTACGAACATGGCGCGGCTGGTGTTCCTCGACCCGCACACCCGCGAGCTCTACGCGGACTGGCAGAGCAAGGCCAAGACGGTCGTGGGGAACCTGCGCTTGGCGGTGGTGTGGCATCCGGATGACATCGCGCTGCACGAACTGGTCGGGCAGCTGAGCACGAAGAGCGCGGAGTTCGCCTCGATGTGGGCCGACCACCGCGTCAAAGCCTGCGCCACGGCCGTTTATGAGATGAGGCATCCGCTGGTCGGCCCGCTTACCGTCACGCAGCAGACCCCGACCACCGGGACGGGCCCGAGCGTCGTGGTCGCCACCGCGCGACCGGGCTCGTCCTCGCACACCGCGCTGACTCTGCTCGGCCAGGCCACGGGCGACTCCCCGTCGCACCGCGTCAGCGCCACCTGAACCACCAGCTACAGGGCATGCGGCGCTGCCGCATGCCCGGAAACAGTGAGGAAAGCATGTCCGCACAACCGCTCAAGGCACTTCTCGCCGCCGTCCTCGTCGCCAGTGCGCTCGCCGTCGCCCCGCCGTCGGCCGCCACGTACCCGCTGCACGCGGCGCGCATCGTCCAGCACTTCGACCTCTCCAAGGGACAAACGCCCGAAAGCATGGTGTTCGCCTCCGGCGGGACCGCCTACGTGACCTTCGCCAAGGCGAGCAGATCGCGGAAATCTCGCCCAACGGCAGAGTCAAGGTGTTGGCGACGCTGCCCGCGCCCGGACGGCGGCGGCGCGACCCCCGCACTCGGCTTCCCGCTGACGGTCGGCATCGACCGCGCCGCGGACGGAACCCCGTACCTCGCTTACGCCACAGGCAAAGCGGACCTCACCGGCGTGTGGAGCCTGCGTCCCGGCGGCACACCGCGGCGCATCGCGGCGTTGCCCGCCATCAGCCTGTTCAACGGCATCGCGCTGCACCATCGCACCCTCTACGTCGCGGACTCCACCGGCGCGGTCTGGCGAGTGCCACGTCTGGCGGCGCCGCCACCGTCTGGTCGTCCGACCCGGAACTCGCCCCTCGGGGTTCCTCGTCGCGAACGGACTCAGGCCGCGCGACGGCGCGGTGTGGGTGACCAAGCTCGACAAGGGGACCATCATGCGAATCCCGGTGCAGGCCAACGGAACCGCAGCGCGTCCGGAGGTCGTGGCCGCTGGCCTGACCGGTGTCGACGACTTCGCCTTCACCGGCAGGGGCATCGAGATCATCGCCGCGCTGGACGCCGTCAACCAGGTCTCGATGGTCAGGCCCGACGGTACCCACACCGTGGTCCTGACCGCCGAGGACGGGCTGCCGGGACCGACTACGGTCGCGTTGCGCGGCCGCGCGGTCTACGTGCCGAGCGCCGCCTACCTCACCGCGAAGGACCCGAACCTGTTGCGGGCTCAGCTCGGCCGCTGACCCCGCTCGACGAGGATCCGCGTCTGCTCGCGCAGGACCTCGACCGTGCGCGCCACCCAGTCGGCGATGACGGCCTGCTCTGCGGGGGAGTAGTGGTCCGTCAGCTCGCCCATCGCCTTGTCCAGCTCCGCGAACGCGTCACCGAACGCCCCGCGGACCGCGGTGATCACCAGCCGGCGGCGGTCGTCCGGATCCGGGGCGCGCTGGGCGAGCCCGGCGCGTCCCAGTCGGTCGACCACCCCGGTGACCGCGCCGGGGGTCAGGCCGATCTCCTTGGCCAGCTCGCCCGCGGACACCGACCCGGCGCCCGCGATGACGGCGAGCGCGCGCTGGTCGACAGCGGTCACCCCGAGGCTGGCACCCACGGCCTCGTGAAACGCCACCACGGCGGTGCTCAGCTCACGTCCGGCGTCTCGACCTTCCACCCGGTGCACTTTACCGGAGCCGATATTTCAGTATGCTGAACTAAAAGGTTCAGCCAACTGAAGTAATGGGGGAAGCGCGTGACGGAGCTGAAGCTGGCGCTCGAGGTGCCGAGGTGGACCTGGTGCTGGTACGCCGACCACCTCGGGCTGGTGCTGGGACTGTCGCTGATCGCGTCGGTCCAGCGGCTGGTCGTCGTGAACTGGGCCGACGAGATCCCGTCCGGCCTCGCGATGGCGTCGGAGCTCGTGGTCCTGGCGGCCCGTGTCGCCTTGGTGGTGCTGATGTGGAGGAGCGCGATGGCCGGGCTGACGCTGAGCTGGAGCGCCGCCCGCGCCTTCGCTCGTGAGCACTGGCTCAGCCTGGTGTGGCAGTTCGTGCTCCTCGGTGTGGCGTTCGCCGTCTTCGAGGTGCTCGCCGAACACGTGGTGTCCGGCCTGCTGCCGGAGTCGGCCAGGCAGACCTACCTGGCCGTTCTGCTGTTCGTGAAGAACCCGACCGTCATCGCGCTCATGATGCTGTGGTGGATCGGGGTCGTCCGGCAGGTGTTCCAGGTCCACGACATCCCTGTGGTCCTCTCCGGACGACACCCACCCTCCATGTGCCCGTGATCCGTTCGGGGATCATGGTGATCTTGATCCACTCGCCCGACGCTGGTGTCCAGCGTCGCGGTGGTGAGTCGGAAGTCCGCTCGCGCCAACGCTTCCGAGCGCCATTGTCGTATCGCGCGTTCACCACGCGAATTCTTGTACACGGTCGGCACTGCGCCAGTGTGTTCGAGCAGTCCGGCCGGTGCCGGTCGCCAGAAGTCCTGGACAGACCGTCCGCGCCGCCGACGTTGTGATCACCGTGGGCTGCGGCGGCACCTGCCGATTTTCCCGGCAAGCGCTACCTCGACGGGACGCTCGACGATCCCGCTGTTCAGGGGGTCGAGGCGGTATGGCCGATCCGCGACGAGATCGAACGCCGCGTGCGCGGCCTGCTGGACGAACTCGGCATCGAAGCGCGCATCTGAACACCGCCATCGTCCACAAAGGAGTATCGATTGAGGCTGACTCGCAGACTGCTGGCCGCATTCCCCGATAGTCGGCTGCTGGAGAACACGGCGGCGACCGCGGCCGATCTCTACGCGATCATTCCCATCTTCGGACCGATCAGCGGTGCCCACTTCAACCCGGTCGCCTCCTTCGCCGACGCGGCGTTCGACGGCCTGACGTGGCGACATGCTGTGGCCTACCTGCCGCCCAAGTCCTCGGCTGCATCACCGGTGTTGTGCTCGCCGACGTCATGTGCGCCGCACCGATCGAGAACGGGCTGGTATTGCGAGAACAACCGTTCCGCGGTCTCGAGGCGCACACCGGATCGGGCATTCGGCCGCTCGGGTTGATGCGGCTGCAGCCACGGGTCATTACCGCGTGCTTACAGCTGATCACGGTCTGCCTTCGGGAGTGCGAGTGTTTCGAGGTCAAACCTCTGCCACGTCAGCACCCCCACGAAAGAGGACTGTTGCGATGGAGATCCCGTTGGTCCGCCGGTTGCTCGCGGAGCTCGTCGGCACCGCGATCCTGTGTCTGTTCGGTATCGGCGCTGCGGTGGCGGCCGGGCCGTCCGGTTTGTTGATCGTGGCTCTCGCGCACGGGCTTGCGCTCGCCGTGGCGATCTACGCCTTCGGCGCGATCTCCGGAGGCCATTTCAACCCGACTGTCACGCTCGCCCTGGCCGTGCGCGGGCGGTTCGCCTGGCGTGAGGTGCCGGCGTACGTGCTGGCGCAATTGGTGGGTGGTGTGCTCGGCGCCGCGGTGGTTTACGCGGCGTACGCCTCGGCCTCGGTGAGCGCCGGTCTGGGGGCGACGACGTACGGTTCGGGTGTCACCCCGGTCCAGGCGCTGGTCGCCGAGGCGGCTGGTGCGTTCATCCTCGTCACGGCCGTCTTCGCGCTCGCGGTCGCACCGGACGCGCCCAACGGCGTGCACGGACTGGGCATCGGGCTCGCGCTGGCCACCCAGATCATGGTGTTCGGCCCGCTCACCGGTGCCTCGGTGAACCTCGCCCGGACGGTGGGGCCCGACGTGGTGTTGTCGCTGACCGGCGGCACCGTGGCATGGTCGCAGCTGCTCGTCTACCTCGTCGGCCCTGTGCTCGGAGGTATTGCCGCTGCCTTGGTGTACGAGGGGATCAAAGCCGTTCGACGGGCCGCCGCGACTCGTGTGGCCGAGCAGGTCTGACGAAGCGGCATGTCTGACGAGCGGGCCGACGAAACCGGGCCGGAGTGCCTGCGCGCCATCGTCGACGCCCACGCCCGTTGTGCGGACGGCAGGGTGGCGGAGGGCTGGCGGGTGGAAGACGTGTCCGTGCAGCTACGAGGACAGTGTCACCACCAGCGTCGCGGGCAAACGGAAACTCCGGCAGAGGACCATCCTCTTCGGACCTGATCGGGGACCCGAGACAGCCGACCGGGAGCCGCGAGGATCAGTGGTTGCCGGTGAGTTGGCCGCTGAGCGTGCCGTGCACGTTCGCGCTCGGTGTGTTGAACCCGGTGATCTCGACGATCTTGCTCTGGAGGTGTACTTGGTCGTGATCGCGTCGAGTGCGGCGACGGAGGAGGCGTCCCGGAAGTGGACCGCCCCGAGGTTGATCAACCCGCGACCGGGGTCGCCCACCCGGTCGAAGTGGTAGACGAAGTCGTTGCTGTGATGCGGTGTCGGTTCGTCGGCACCGCATGACGCCTCGGTTCGTCGAGTTCTCTGGCTGCCCCGCCTGCGATGCGCGAGGACGCCGCGGGGCAGGTGGCCACACAGACGATCAACGTGCTCAGTCCCGCAAGGAGGATCAGCCCGTCGAGGTGTTCAGCTGACGAGCTGGGTGAAGCTGTCGAGCATGGCTTTGAGGCCGAGGCCGAAGTGGTCGTCGGTGCCGGCGTCGTCGGCGCTTCGGGCGAGCAGGTTGTAGTCCGGTGAGTCCGGTGGCGGTTTCCTGCTGCGGCGTTCGCCGCCGAGTTGGAGGACGGCGAGGGTGAGCGCGTGGCCGACGGTGAACTCACGCATGCAGCGGAGGATCTGAAGGGCGAGGCCGGGTGTGAAGCCTGCCCGGGTCATGAGCTCGATCATGCGGTTGCCGGTGTCGATGGCCGCTGGTGAGCGGACCGGGCGGGTGGCGAAGATGGTGACCGCGTGCGGGTGTGCGAGCAGTGTGTCGCGCATGCGGCGGGCGTACTGCTCGGCCAGCTCGCGCCAGGACTCGTGCCAGGGCAAGGTGTCGACGTCGAGCTCGGCGAAGAGCGCTTCGGCGACACCGTCGAAGAGCGCCTCCTGGTCGGTGAAGTACCGGTAGACGGCCATCGGGTCCACGCCGAGCTCGGCGCCGAGCTTGCGCATGGAGAACTTGTCCCGGCCGATGTCATCGACGAGTGCCAGGGCCATGGCGGCGATGTACTCGCGGCTCAGCGTCGGTCTGGTCGGCGCGACCGGCCGTGCCCGGCGTGGTCGTTCTTGGTTCACGGGTTGCGGAGTCGGGTCAGGCAACGGGCGAATTCCTCGAGGAGATGCTGGTAGGCGGTGCGCCCGCCCGGAAACTCCACGCGGGGCACGCCGAGTCTCTCACCGTCGCCCGCCTGGTCATCCGCCGCCACGCCAACCCGGTGCCCAGCACGAGTCGCAGCGTCGCAGCGACCAGTGTCGGCCAGCGCAGAGCCAGCACCGGCCCGTGCCAGTCGACTTATGTGCAAACCGACCTTTGTCTACACCGTAGCGCAAGTCTACGGTGTAGTTCGTGATGACACTCAACATCGGCGAACACCGGGATGCCGCGAAACTGGCGACCATGGGAAGTGCGGAGGTTTTCCTGTTCGTCGCGCTGGTCGCGGTCCTGCACGTCCTCGACCCCACCCGAGATCCGGTCAGCGTCACCGTCAGCGAGTACGTCCTGGGACCGCACGGGTGGCTGCTCAGCGTCGCCGCGCTGGCGTTCGGCCTGGGCGCACTCGCCATCACCACGGCCGTCGCCGCGATCCTGCCCTCGCCGCGGCCACGCGTCGGCCTCGCCTCGCTCACCCTCGCCGGGCTCGGCATGGTCGTGGTCGGCGCGTTTCCGACCGATCCCATCGACCCGCGGTTCGTCACCACCGCCGGCGCGATCCACGCGGCGGCCGGCATCCTGTCGTTCACCTGCTTCGCTCTCGCCGCACCGCTGCTCACCCGCCCGGTCGCCACGGCCACCCACGCGCCTTGGCTGCGCCGACTCGCGGCCGTGACCCCGATCGGCTACGTGCTGTTCTGGGTAACCGGCGTCCTGGACAGCCAACTCGGCGGCCTGCTCGGCCATCGCTCCGCCACCGGCCTCGGCGAACGGCTCATGGCCGCGACGTTCATCGTCTGGCTGCTTGCGGTCGCCGGTGGTGTCCGCCGCCCCGCGGTACGGGAGCGACTGGCATGACTTGCACCAAACTTTTGCTCCTCGCAGGCCTGGGACCGGCGCTGTACGTCGTCGTGCTGTTGCTCGACAGCCTGACCCGCCCCGGCTACAACCCGCTGCACCACTTCGGCAGCGAACTCGCCAACGGCGACCGCGGCTGGCTCATGATCGCCAACTTCGTCACCGCCGGCACACTCACGATCTGTTTCGCCTTCGGCCTGCGGAACGTGCTGCGTGGTGGCCGCGGCGCGGTCGCGGCACCGGCGCTCGTCGGCCTGTTCGGACTGGGATTGGTGGTGGCCGGCGTGTTCGTCGCCGACCCGAAACCGGGCTATCCACCTGGAAGCACCGGAACCGTCAACCCGACTCCGCACAGTCTGATCCACGACGCGAACCTGTTCCCGACCTGGACGGTCATGACCATCGCGATGCTCGTGCTCGCCACCCGGTTCGCGGTCGACAGGCAGTGGGTGTGGACGTGGTACTCGACCGCCAGCGCGGTTCTGGCGATGACCACACTGCTGCTGGCCGTCGCCCAGTACGACGCCGACACCCAGACCGGCAGCTACCACGGCCTGTGGCAACGAATCAGCATCACCATCGGATTCGGCTACTTCAGCGTCCTTGCCATCCGCCTGCTCCGACAACACGGCAAGCACTAATCCAGCCAACAGGTGGCCCCGGCGAGCTAGGCGCGAGCCGAGCGGGATGCGTTGCGGATCAAGTTGAGAGAGGAGACGGCAATCAACCACGTCGCCACCGACCGTGGCCGCGGCGCCGACCCGGCGTGCTCCCTTGGGCAGTGGCGGCTGGTGCGTTGAACGTGCCAGTACGTCCCTCAACGAACATGAGTGGAGCCGCGCTGACCTGCAGGAGTTGCATTTCCGCAGGTCAGTGCGGCCTCGATGTCATAAGAATCCAAGTAGTGTTCACTGATTGGAGCCTATTGGCGCACCGGCGTGTTCAGGCTGGTCAGGTGTCTCTCAGCGGTTCCGGGTGCCCAAGCGTTCGCGCAAACTGGGAGCAGTGGGGGAGCACGAGTGACGAACACATTCGCGATGCCCAGATGGTCACCAGGCTTCGTTCGGTCCTTCCACGATCCACTCGAACGTCCCGTTTTCTGCCGCGGGTAACCGAAACGGCGGAGCTGGTCGACCAGCTCGTCCCGGTCGCGGGCGGTGTTGACCAGCTGCGCGGCGGTCAGGCGTGGTGCGCATGCCGCTGTAGCGGTGGCCGGGTTGCTTCGCGAGGTCGCCGAGCCGGCGGCCGACACCGCGCACGGTGGTGACGTCGAGGACGTGCTGTGGCCGCCTGCGGCGTAGCCGGCGTTCTTGCGGCGGGCGTCGACCGTGCGGGACATGTCGGCTCCGGCCCGGATCGCTTCGGCGTCGTGGGTGACAGGGCCTCGGTCGTGACGGTCAGCAGTTTGGCCGAGCCGAGCGCGTGCGCCTCGGATGCGGGCACGCCGGCGAGCACAGCCAGCCGGTAGCGGCGCAACGCGAAGCCCACCAAGGCCGTCAGCGGCAGGCCGTTGGTGGCCAGGCCGGAGAACATCACGGCCACGAGCGCACCGACCGAGCTGGACACCGCGCCCAGCGCCTCGACCCGCCGGAGCTACCAGGACCTGCCCGGGTCGCCGGACAACACAGGACGGTAGCGGTGCGGCGACTGGCCGAGGTGACGGGGTGGATCGGCCGTTCTTGTGTGGAGACTCAGCGGGACGTGGTCCACGAGATTCCAGGACGTGACGCCCTTTCGTCTCCGATCGGCGTGATCGGGCGGCCGTACCGGCCATCCGAGCGCCCGCCTGTCGCCGGCACTCCGGCCGACCAGCGCTTGATCATCAACCGATCGGTTGATGTGGCCGGTGCGCCCGAAGTGCCACTGTCCGGATCATGAAACGACTCCTGGGGGCGATGGTTGCCGTCGGTGCGTTGGTGTTGGGCGCCGCGCCGGCCGTGGCGAGCGACAACGACGCAGTGCGTACCGATGCCGGCCTGGTGCGGGGCACCACGAACGCGAATGTCCGTTCTTACGAGGGGATTCCCTACGCCGCGCCCCCGGTCGGTGACCTGCGCTGGCACTCGCCGGTGCCGCCGGTGCCGTGGTCCGGTGCACTGGACGCGGTCCAGCCGGGCAATCGCTGTCCTCAGGCCAGTGTCGGCGGCCGACCGGCCAGCGTCACCGAGGATTGCCTTTACCTCGACGTCACCGCACCGCGTGCGGCCAGGAAGGCACCGGTGCTGGTCTGGCTGCACGGTGGCGGCCTCATGAACGGTGCTGGTAGCGACTACCTGCCGACCCGGCTGGTTGAGCGAGGCGGGCTGGTCGTGGTGACCGTCAACTACCGGCTGGGAAACCTCGGTTTCCTCGGCTTTCCCGGGCTCGCGAACGGCGGCGCGTTCGGTGTCGAGGACCAGCAGGCGGCGCTCCGCTGGGTGCGGCGGAACATCGCGGAGTTCGGTGGCGACCCGGACAACGTCACCCTCGCAGGGGAGTCAGCCGGGGCGCACTCGGTGTGCGCGCAGCTCGCGTCGCCGGGCGCGGCCGGGTTGTTCCAGCGGGCGATCGCCCAGAGCACGGCATGTGCACCGGGCTCCTTCGCCGGTGCGGACTTGCGGCCGATGCTGGACGTGCCGCTGTTCGTGCCGTACGAGTGGCACCAGGGGCACGGTCAGAGCGTCGCCGCTGGGCTGGGGTGCACGACACTCGAGTGCCTGCGCGGCAAGCCGGTGCAGGACCTGCTCGCCGCGCCGGCGTTTCCCTTGCCCGCCTTCGGAAACACCGTGCTGCCGGAGGACCCCGCGGTGGCGGTACCGGCCGGGCGGTTCAACCACGTGCCGCTGCTGACCGGCACCACGCGCGACGAGGGCACGTTCTTCGCACCGCTGCTGTTCCCCGATCTCGGTCCCGGCGACTACATGACCGCGTTGACCGCGCACTTCGGTCCGCACGCTGCGGCGATCGCACAGCGGTACCCGCTCGAGGGGCACGCTGGTTCCGCGGTGCAGGCAATGGCCGCGATCATGACCGACCTCGACTGGGCGTGGCCACAACGCGCCGCAGATCGCCAGTTCGCGGCCGAGATCCCGGTGTACGCCTATGAGTTCCTCGACCGCACGGCACCGGCGATCCCCGAGTTCCCGTCCGGTGCCGAGCCGCTCGCCGCACACGGCTCCGAGCTGCGGTACCTGTTCGACCTGCGCTCCGACGACGTACGGCTGACAACCGCACAGCGCCGCCTCGGCGACCGAATGATCGACTACTGGGTCCGCTTCGCGACCACCGGCAATCCCAACCGGCCAGGCCTGCCGACGTGGCCCCGCGTCGACCCGGCGGACACCACGCCCTACGTGCAAGGCCTCGACCTCCGCCGAATCGGCCCGTTCGACCGGGCAGCGCAACACAACCTGGCCTTCTGGGACGCGCTCGCACACCGGTGACCAGCCCGAATCCCGCACGATCACGCATGTCGGCGAATGGCCGATGAGCGGTGCCGGGTTGGTTGCCGCACGGGTGGCTGTCACGGTGTGGCGTGTTCGTGGAGGAACGCCCTCGCGTCGCGTTGCGCATCGGCGGAGTTCGGGCTCAGCCAGAAGCCGAGGTGTTCGTCGTCGAGCATCCATCGGTGTTGTGCGCCAGGGATCTTCGTCGCGGCGTTCTTCCCGTGTTCGAACGGTACGTCGCCGTCCTGGGTGCCGTGGACGACGAGTGCCGGGGCGGTGATGCGATCGAAGGCGATGGCCGTGGTGCGACTCTGCTGTGCGTCGTTGGCTGTGCCGGGCATTCTCTTCTCGTACGGGAAGGTTGTGTTGAAGCTGGCTTCGAAGAAGGTTCGTGCGGCCTTCGTGTTCATGATGTGTGCGACGCGTTGTGCCTTCTGGTCGTCGGTGAAGGTGCTGGTCTCGTCCAGGGTGCTGGTGACGATCGTCTCGAGTGAGGCCAGCGCGGTCAGCTTCGCGAGCTTCTGGCCGACCGCGTTGAGGAAGGTGGTTCGCAGCGGGGGACTGGGCGAGGCGCTCGGGTTCGGCAGGCTCGCGCCGCCGACCGAGATCAGGCCCCAGATCCTGTCGGGATGTCGTGCCGCGAAGGTGTAGGCCACCGGGCTGCCCGCCGACGCGGCGAAGACGCCGACCCGCTCGATGCGCAACTCGTCGAGCAGCGCCGCCAGCAGGTCGGCTTGTTGGTCCAGGGTCCGTCCGCTGCTCAGTGGTGTGCCGAGGTAACCGGGACGGGATGGGCTGAGGATCCGGAAACCGTCGTCCTGCAGCCAGCTCGCGAACAGCCGGCCCTGGTCGGCGCCGCCCAGGCCGGCGTGCACGGAGAGCACGACCGGACCTTCGGTGCCGTGCAGGTCGTACTCGATTCGACCTCGGTCGGTTTCGGCGGTCTTCAGGTCGATGGTGACGCCCGGCATCAACTCCCGCTGTGGTTCGAGGTCGGCGCCGCCGTCCCAGAGGACGAGTCCGGTCAGGAGCAGGACCGGGATGCCGAGGAGCAGCCCGATGGTGACGAGAACCTTCTTGCGCACACGGCGCCGCCGTCCCGGCTTCGGTGCGGGGCGATCCGGTCGACGAAGGCGTGCCGATCGTCGCGCACGGCCCCATCGCGTCACCCGGTGCACGGAACCGACTTTTCGGTGCGGCGGACCGTGCGGACGTGGTCGGCGGCGATCAGCGCGAGGATGA
>JASLAV010000390.1 GCA_030146905.1 Lentzea sp.
CGCTAGAGGCAGTTCCGGACGATCTGCTTCCGGTTCACGGGGAGATCTCCTAACCTGCCCCGGTGCCCAGTGATGTCAGCCCCACCGCCAGGGCACTGCGCGCCCTGGAGATCCTCCGGACGCGCCCCGGCACGACGGCCGACCAGCTCGCCGAACGGCTGGGCGTCACGGAACGCGCCGCCCGCCGCTACGTCGGGATCCTGCGGGAGGCGGGCATCCAGGTCGAGTCGAACCGAGGTCCGCACGGCGGATACCGGCTCCGGCGCGGAACCAAGCTGCCGCCGATCGTGTTCACCCAGGCAGAGGCGCTGGGACTGGTCATGGCGGTGTTCGACGGCCAGCCGGCCGCCGCCGAGGCCGACGACCCGGTCGGCGCGGCGCTGGGCAAGGTCGTCGAGGCGCTGCCCGAGAGCGTCGGCCGGCAGGCCGCCGCGCTGCGCGAGCACGCCAAAGCCGCGCCGGACCGGTATTCGGCCGGCCCGAATGCCGCCATCACCGGTGCACTGGTCGCCGCCGTCGCGGCCAAGCGCCGGGTGCTGATCGCGTACCGCAGCGAGACGGGCAACGGTTGGAAGTCCGAAGTGGACCCATGGGCGGTCGTGGTCCGCCACGGGCGCTGGTACTTGCTGTGCCTTTCCCATCGGGCGAATGCGATCCGCACCTATCGGATCGACCGGGTTCGCACGGTCGGTCAGACCGCGCACGAGTTCGAGCCGCCAGAAGACCTCGACCCGGTCGCGGCGCTGGAGGAGAACCTGGGCACGGGCTGGCAGTTCCCCACCCACGTCGTCTTCGACGCGCCGCTGACCGAGGTGGCGCCCTGGATCCCGTCTCCCATGGGGCGGCTCCACCCGGCGGGGGAGGGGTGCGTGCTCCTCGGCAGCACCGACAACCCCGCGATGTACGCGCAGGAGTGGTTGGCGGCCGTGCCGTTCGGCTTCCGGGTCGAGGGCGGAGACGAACTGCGTGCCGCGGTAGCGGCAGTCGCGACGCGCTTCGCCGCGGCTTTGGTGCCACAGGACGGGTCAGCGTCCGCGCCCCCGCGTGCACGCTGAACCATGTCATCGGCCAGCCGCTTCGTGCCATCGGCGCACAGCGCGCCGACCTCGTCGGCGTAGACCGCCAGGATCAACTCTCGGCGGGTCGGGAAATCCCTGACACCTGACCCTGCGGCGAATGTCCATTGTGGTCACTCGCATCCGCTGCGCGGCATGACCGGTTCCGCACGACCGGACGTTTCGGAGAGAGCCGAAACGTGTCAGCGAAGTTGACGTTGTTCGCGCACTGCTGGCAGGGTCGATCCCAAGGGCGTCTTCGCGCGACTGGGGGTGAACGGCCGGAAACAGTCCATTGACGATTGCCGTCGACGTGCTGCTTGTCCTGTGCGGCCTACAGGTGAGTTCCGCGTGAACGCCCGATTTTTCTCGAACCACGGCAAATCCCGTCCTGTCGTAGCGGAGATCGAGAGGAAGTCTTGTGAAACTGCGAACCGGAGTTTTCGCACTCGTCACGTTCACCCTGTCCGTGGCCTTGGCCGGTATCACGCCGGCGTCCGCCGCCGCTGCCCAGACCGTGGAGCTCGCCGCGCCGACCGGCAGCGGCCTCCCGCCCTACGTCGCCGTCATCAAGCCGGTCACCGCGAAGCGGCTCGCTTCCAGCTGGCGGGAAGGCTGCCCTGTCGGGCCTGATCAACTGCGGCTGATCAGCCTGAACTTCGTCGGCTTCGACGGCGCGGTGCACCGTGGTGAGCTGGTCGTCAACGCCGATCTCGCCGCCGAGGTCGCCCGCGTCTTCGCCGACCTGTACTTCAGCCGGTTCCCCATCCAGCGGATGGAGACCGTGGAGAAGTACAACTCCGACGACGACGCGTCGATGGCGGCGAACAACACCTCGGCGTTCAACTGCCGGGCGATCACCGGTGGCACCGCCTGGTCCAACCACTCCTATGGACAGGCCATCGACATCAACCCCGTGCAGAACCCCTACATCTCCCGCAGCGGCACGGTCTACCCGCCCAACGGCGCGCCCTACGTCGACCGCACCGGGAACGTGCCCGGCATGATCCACGCGGGCGATGCCACCGAGCAGGCGTTCACCACGCGCGACTGGACCTGGGGCGGCTTCTGGGACACGCCGATCGACTACCAGCACTTCGAGAAGCCCTGACACCGGACGGAAAGGCGGCGGTCCCGGGCGCCACGACGGCGTCCAGGACCGGACCTCGGGGTGCGGCGGCTTCAGAACCGCGGCACAAGCGGTCGGGATCAGGTTTCGGCGCGCGTGTGGTGTTCGTCCGCGGGCAGGACCGAGGTGCCGGCGCGCGCCACGATCTCCTGCAGGGCGGCGACGTGCTGTTCGAACGCGGCACGTCCGACGCTGTTGAGCCGTGCCGAGGTGCGCGGCCGCTTGCCGACGAAACCCTTGCGGATTTCGATGTACCCGGCTTCTTCCAGCGTGGTCAGCTGTTTGGACAGCGCCGAGTCCGACAGCCCGATGCTGTCGCGGATGAACTTGAACTCCGACCACTCGGTGGCCGCGAGCAGCGCCACGATGGACAACCGGGTCGGCGCGTGGATGAGCTCGTCGAACCGCGGCTTGATCATCGGGAGCTGCCTGGACGGTTGGCCAGCATGATCCGCCGCAGCAACCGCATCAGCAGCGGTCCGCCGGCGACCATGACGACGCCGCTCAGGAGCACGCCCCAGATTGCCGGATGGGCGATCCCGTTGGCCTCCAGCGCGAACGCGGTCGGCAGGGAGACCGCCAGGATCACCGCCACGAAGCCGAGGATCGCCAGGGCGCCCGCGGGGCCGAGCAGGTCGTTGCGCGGCTGGGCTCGCCGCAGGTAACGGGCCACGAGCCAGTCGGTGGCCGCCAGGACGCCGAGCACGAAACCACCGGCCCCCAGGCCGATCGCGAGTGGCTGGCGCGAGTCGACCGCCACCGCCAGGCCGAGCTGCAGTCCTGCGATGGCCCACCAGTACCACCACGGGATCATCGCCAGTTCGATCACTTGCTCCCGGCGCTGCTCGATCTCGGCAAGTGCGTGAGCCGCGTCGTCAGGTCGTAAGGCGTCGGTCATGATGCCCCCCTCGCTAGTACTTTCCTGGTGGGAAAGTAGCAGGAGGTTTCCTCAGGGGCAAGTAGTTTCCAGGGCTGGAAGCAGTCGTGGTGCGTTCGTTCGCGAAAAGGCGTTCAAGCGCGAAAAGATCGAAAAGGAGTTCCGCCTGAATTTTGACCCGACGTGGAATTCTTCAATTCCTGGCCGGAGCCTTCGCGGACCTTTTAGTCTTGACGTCCACCTCGCATGGTGCCGATGAATCTTTCGATTTGAGGGGGAATGTGAAGCCGGACGAGGACTACGAGGTCTCACTTTCCGAGCACCAGGCACTGCTGGCCCGGATCCGGGCAGGGGCCGCCGCACCGCCGGAGCGGGAAGCCGGAGATCGGGAAGTGACCGGGACTTCGAGCGGCGGCGCGGTGCGCGTGGTGATGCGGGATCGCAGGGTCGTCTCGGCCGTGGTCGGCGCGGCCGTGCTGGGGCAGTCCCGTGGTGAGGTCGCCGAGCTGGTGCGGGAAGCGGCCAACCTCGCTGTGTCGCAGTCGCTGGCGCTGTCACCGAAGGCCGGTGATCCGGGACCGGACCTCGCCGCGGTCGGTGCCGAGCTCGCGGAGTTCACGCGGGAGGGCGGGCAGGCGCTGCGGCGGATCCAGGACGCGGTGGAGCAGTCGATGGCGAAGCTGGCGGGGAAGGTTCCGATTCGCGGTGACGCTTCGCCCCAGTACGTCGACTTCCTGTTCGGTGAAGCGCTGGATGTCGTGCGGTCCATGCAGACCGCGCTCGCGAGCAGCGCCGCGGCGCCGGTCACCGGCGAGGGGCGGGACGAGGCCAACGAGGTCGTGGTCACCGTGTTTCAGGGCGAGCTCAGCCAGGTGGCGCTGAGCAGTTCCGCGCTGCAGATGTCGCCGGGCGAGTTCGGGCGAGCGGTCCAGCAGGCGACCAACGACGCGCTGACCGACTGGGAGCGGCGCAGTGCGGAGGCGGCGGGCCGGCGGTCGCCGGACGCGGAGGCGTTGCAGCGGGTGGCGGAGCGGGCCGATGCCGTGCGGCGCCAGAGCATGGAGCACTTGCACACCTATACGAACAGCATGACGGCGATCATGCGCAACGTGGATCAGTAGCAGGGGGCCGCACGGTGTCAGGGGCATTCAGCGTTCATCCGGAGGAAGTCGGCGGGGCGGCCAAGAACCTGCTGGGGGCAGGGCAGTCGCTGTCCGGCGCGGTCGCCCAGTTCCAGGCGCGGACCGCGGCGCTCAGCGACGCGTTCGGGAACGACGACCTCGGCTCGGCACTCGGAACGATCTACCAGATCGCTTCCGAGGCGGCGTTCGACTGCTTCGCGGACAACGCGGAGGGGCTGCAGGAGGTCGGCCACAACCTGCAGGCGATGGCCGACAGCTACGCGGAAACCGAGTCCGCGAGCCAGGAGTCCTTCCAGCGGCTGCTGGGAGGTCTGGGATGACGAGCGGGATCATGCTTCCGCCCGAGCTCTCCGGGCTGCTCAACACCCTCGGCTTCAACTGGCCGCTCAGCGACGAGGGGAAGCTCTTCGACCTCGCGGGCCAGTGGTCCTCGTTCGGTGATCAGCTCGGACCCGCCGTCGCGGAGGCGGACGGTCACGCCCAGCAGGTCCTCGGCGCGAACTCCGGTGCGGCGGTGGAACGTTTCGGGGCGTTCTGGTCGGAAGGTGACGCACCGAAGCAGAACCTCGACGACGGGGCGACCGCGTCCACGTTGATCGGCACCGGCCTCTACGTGTGCGCCGGTGTGGTCGTGGCGCTGAAAACCGCCGTGGTGGTGCAACTGGCGATGCTCGCGGTCCAGATCGCCCAGGCCATCGCCACCGCCGTGGTGACGTTCGGCGCCTCGCTGCTCGAAATCCCGATCTTCCGCCAGATCACCAAGTTGCTCCTGGACCAGGCGCTCGACCTGGCGATCAACTCGGTGCTGAATGGCTAAGGGCAGGGGCGCGGGCAAGGCGGCCAAGGCCGGCGCCGGCATCCTGAAACCCGCGGTGTCGCGGCTGCGCAAGACGCGGAGGCCTGCCGGTTCCGCCGCGAAGCCGGTGGCGAAGGTCGCGAAGCCGACGCCGGGGGCGTGGGCCGCCAAGCTCAGCGCCAAGGACAAGGCCAGCTACGCCAACCTCAAGAACGCCGTGCAGGCCTCCTCCGGCCGGTCGGCGTCCCAGATCCGCAGCGGGCTCTCGGCGAGTCAGATCAACAACGGGAAGAAGCACCCCTGGCTCCGCTCGATGTACGTGGGCTCGGAAATCGAGAAGGACGCCGCCCGCAGGGTGGCCAGGGACACGAACATCACCCACCTGGGAACGAGCAGTCCCGGCAGGGCGGTACCGGATTTCCGGATAGGTGGCAGGCACAACGTGGACGTGACCGGAAGCAGTCCGTCGTCGCTGCGCACGCACATGAACCGGCCGTACTACACTCACCCGGATCAGATATTGACGTACCCGTCGGTGTCCCCAGCCACGCTCAACGCCATCTTCCGGTAGGAACCGATGCGAAATCACGTCAAGGAAGAGTTCGAGCACCGCAAGTTCATCGAGCAGGCGGCGACGATCGCGGACCTCGATTTCGAGCGGTGTGCGTTCGGCGGCGGCGCGATCATGCAGGAGACGGACGACCCGGCTTACGCGCTCGTGGTCAGCAACGTCTCGCTGCGCAAGTGCAAGACCGGCAACGTCGTGCTGTACGGCGTCCGGTTCGAGGACGTCACGGTCGACACCCTGGGCCACGGCAAGGCGATCGAGCTCGAAGCCTGCGTCTGCACGCACGTCGTCCTCCGGGGGAAGCTCGGCGCCGTCCGCTTCTCCCCGGCTGTCGAGGACGGTTCACGGGCAGTGCTCGCCCCGGCGGCCGCGAAGCTGTACGAACACGTCGACTGGGCGCTGGACATCACCGAAGCCGAGTTCAGCGACATCGAGATCTGGGACGTTCCGGGACACCTGGTGAAACGCGACCCGGAAACGCAGTTCCTCATCCGCAGAGAAGCGGCCGCGGCCGCGGACATCGACGCGCTGCCCGAATTCGCGAAGATCTACGTCGAACGCGCCGCCGAGGCCCCGTACGAGACCAGTGTGCTGGCCGCGCCGATTCGGTCGAAGAGCTTCGAGGAAACCCTGAACGCTTTCCGGCGGTTGCGCGACCTGGGAATCGCCGAATGACCGGTGGGTGCGCAGCCCACTAGGATCCGATCATGTCCGCCCCGCGCCACACAGGAGCCCGATGATCACCGATGTGTTCAGCGCCGGACCCGAAACCCTGCCCGGCTACCGCGCAGCGGGCTTCCCGGACCCGACGACGTTCGGCTACCGCGCGGTGCGGGCCAGGGGACTGGACCCGGTCGCTCTCGCGTCGCTGGACGTGCTGCTCTCCGGAGCTCCCTTCGAGACCGCGCTGGACACCGCGGCCACGTCCCCCTCGGAGAACCCGGACCTGTACGAGGCCCCGGTGATCACCGCCCTCAGCGAACGGGTCGTGCGGCTCCTGCCCGCCGTCGACGACGGGAGCATCGACCAGCTCGCGGCGGACTGGCGGAACACCCCGGAACTGATCAACCGCGACCCCGCCGCGCTGAGCTCGTGGCTGCGGCAGGTGGCGGAACTCTGCCGTGCGACCGTGCCCGCCGGAAACCTCTTGTTCGTCTGGAACTGTCTGTGAACATCACCGTGCGCCAGTTCGAAGCCGCCCAGAGGTACCGGTGGCTCCAGGCCGCCTACTACCACTACGACGTCGTCGAAACGACCCTGGACAACCCGGCGATCACCGCGGACTCCAACGTCACCACCCCCGGCATCGGCGAGGCGGTCCCGCTGGACTACCCGGACGCGTTGATGGGCGGCACCGATCCGGTCTGCGTGGCACCGGAAACCGGGACCAGCGAACGAGCTCACCTCAACCGGCACGGTGTGACCGAGCCCGGTCAGCTGATCACCTACACCCCGGCCACCGCCGAGTTCCTGGCGGAAATCTTCCAGTGACCGGCACGGGACGGGTTCACCACCGTCACGTCGCACGATCGGCAGGCCCAGTCCGCTGCCGCGCACGTCCTTGCGCGCCGAGCCCTGCGCGCCGAGCCCTGCACGCCGGTGGAGAAGTTGTCGCCGGACGAGTCGTCGAAGTTCCTGCCGGAGAAGAGGACCACCGACGTGGCGGGGCGTTGCCGGTTGACCGTCCAAAAGGGAACGTCAGCGTCGTGTCGCACTGGACGCACGGCAGAGGCGCCGTCCGGTTCACCACACGTGAGGTGACCTGTGACTCCAGTTGAGACGGTCGTGACCACCGCCGCGGCGGCCATCACCCGCTGGTACGGTGTGGCCCGGATCCGCTCCCTGAACGGCGACTCCCCGAAGGGTCTGCGAAGTGATCGATTCCGGCAGTTCTGCTTCGGCGACCAGGATGTTCGGTCCGTACCGGCTGGAGTCGCTACTGGGTCGCGGTGGCATGGGTGAGGTCTACCGCGCTTACGACACCGTCAAGGACCGCACCGTCGCCGTGAAGCTCCTGCCCGTCGGCCTGGCCTCCGACACGGGCTACCAGGCGCGGTTCCGGCGAGAGTCCCGAGTGGCGGCCCGGTTGCGTGAGCCGCACATCATCCCGATCCACGACTTCGGTGAGATCGACGGTCAGCTGTTCATCGACATGCGCATGGTCGACGGCGTCGACCTGGGCTCCCTGCTCCGCCGTGAAGGGCCGCTGGACCCCGCCCGTGCGGTGCACGTCGTCGGTCAGATCGGTGCCGCGCTCGACGCCGCGCACGCCGAGAACCTGATCCACCGCGACGTCAAGCCCTCCAACGTCATCGTCGTCGGAGCGGGCGCGGACGAGTTCGCCTACCTCATCGACTTCGGCATCGTCCACAACTCACTCGACACCACCACCGGCGATGCCGCGCTCGGCAGCCCCGCCTACACGGCACCCGAGCGGTTGCAACCAGTCCTGGCCGCGGACGCCTTCCAGAAGGCCGTCGACATCTACGCCCTTGGCTGCGTGCTCCACGAACTCCTCACCGGACAGCTGCCCTTCCCGTGTGAGAACAACCTGGCGATGATGTTCGCCCACCTCAACACCCCGCCGCCGCGCCCCAGCGCCATCCGCCCCCACCTCCCGGCCGGCCTCGACGACGTCGTCACCCGCGCACTGGCCAAGGACCCCCGGCACCGCTACCCGAGCGCTGGAGCGCTGGCGACAGCGGCCCGCACCGTCTTGACGGCCCCGCGACAGCCCATCTCGACCGGGGACGCGAACGCGACGGCGAAGCTGGCGACCTTCGACGTCTCGGCGGTGCATCCGCGGCACACCCAGGTGCTGCCGGACCACGCCCGGCACCCGGCGCCCACGCGTCGCGCCCTCGGCGGGTGGCGTGGCTGGGTCGTCACGACGCTCGTCCTGCTCGCCGTGGCCGTGTCGGCAGTCGCCCTGTACCCGCGCATCAAGTCCTCGACGGCGCCCGCCGCCACGCCGTCCACGACGCCCGTCTCCACGCCGTCCTCCGCTCCGCCGTCCTCCCCCCGGCCGTCCTCTGCCGTGCAGACCACGACGCGCGTGCTGACCATCCCCGCCGGTGGTCCGCTGTTCGGCAACGACGAGGCGCAAGCGAAAGGGCCGGCCATCTGCGAGCGGGTGGGAGGCAAGTTCAACGTGGCCTGGTTCACCCCGGGTCAGACCGAGGGCGAGTACAGCATGGTGACCTGCTCGTTCGTGTTCGAGCCGAAGACCAAGCGCGTCCTGGACGTCGATGCCGGCGGTGTGATCTCAGACGAGAACGACGCGAAGGCGAAGGCGCCTGGCATCTGCGCGAAGGCGGGCGGCACGTGGAACCGCAGGTGGCACGACGTGGTCCCGGGCAAGTACAGCGTGGTGAACTGCACGGTCGTGTTCTGAGCCGGTCACAGGGCGAAGCCGATCGCCGCACCGAGTGCTGTGAGCGCGGATCACAGCGTGCCGCTCGCCGTGATCGCGCCGCTCGCGTCGGTGAGGACGCTCTTGACCGCGCGGACTCCGGCACCGAGGCTGCGGCGTTCGCCACCACTCGCGACGCCGCGGTCGACCTCGTCGAGCGCGGCGTGTGCCGCGTTCCTCGTCTTCTCGTCGAGCGGAGCGGAGTCCAGTTCACCGCGGAGCGCGCGCACGAGCAGGAACACCTGCTGCGCGTCGAGTCCGTTGTTGAAGTGCTGGTGCCGTAGTTGTTGTTGATGTCGCCGTGGGCGGCGTTGTTCATCGTGCCCGCCGTGACGTTGCCGTGGAAGTGCACTCCACCGTTCATGGAATTCACCGCTTTCTGCGTTCGCGCGCGGACTTGGACATCACCAGGCCGACGGAGCTCACGACCATTCCGAGGAAGAACAACCCGAAGCCGACCGCGCCCAGCGGAACGCCGTCGAACACCGGTGGACCGAGGAGCTCGGGTGGGCTGAAGTCGGGCGCGGAAACGCTGGTGGGGATCGACGTGATGAAGCGGAAGATCACGAACACCCAGATGCCGAAGCCCGTCAGGGCCGCCAGCTGGCCCAGGATCATCAGGGCCCGGCCCGCACCGCGTCCGGTGGCGAGCTCGTTGAGCGCTTCGCCTTCGGGAGTCGTGAACTCGAACCGGTTGTGCTGGCGCTGGTCGTAGGAGTTGTTGATGTCACGACCGGCGTGGTTGAAGGTGCCGGCGGAGACGTCGCCGTACGAGGACCCTTGCGCCGGACGTCGCTGAAACCGCGTGCCGGAGTGCTTGCTCCGCGCGGCGTCCTGGTAGATCGCGGTGATCGGCCCGAACTCGAGCCGATCGCCGTGGTGCAGCTCCTGTTCGCGACCGCCGGCCAGCTCGCGACCGTTGAGCCGCGTCCCGTTGGTGGAGTTCGCGTCGTTGACCCAGGTCGTCCGGTCGTCCGGTCGTCCCGGCGGAGCCAGGCGTGTCGCGTGCTGACCTCGGGTGACGGCAACCGGAGGTCCGCTTCGTCGCCGCGCCCGACGAGCACCAGGCCACGGGGCAGATCCAGCCGACCGCCGCCGATCACCTGGGTGAAGGGAGCACTTCCTTCCACCATGACGGCCACCTCCCGCAGTGTCCTGCTCTGAGGAGGCGCGCGCGGGGCTTGCGGATACCTCCTTTTCCGGCGCATGGCCGAGATGTAACAGCTCAAGGCCGTGAGCCCTGTGCACGGCCTGCGAGCGCCCGTGATCTTCGAAGCGCAATGAAGGGCATTCCTTTCGGTTCGGAATTTTTGTGTCGGCATAGCGCTGGGTGCGACGTCCACAGAGGTCGGTCAGCTGGTGCTGGGCAGATTGCCTCCGAGATAACCCTCGCAATTGCGCTTGTCGTCTTGAAGCTCATGATGGAGGACGACTCGGGCCCCGAACAGGAAGCCGAGTCGCGTTGCCGGGCTGTCACTGCGACCGGGAGTTACACCGACCCCTCGGTTTTTCCCGCGACGGCGGGAGATCAGTTCTGCTTCGTCACCTCGGACGGCGGATCGCGTGGCTGCGTGTGAAGCTGCCGAGCTTGGTGTCGTCCGAGGTCGCCCTTGTCGTCCGTACCTGGGAACCGCGAGCGATAGCAACGCGATCAAACGAATGAGACATCCATCCCGTTGCGCCACATGGAGATTCATGGCTTGCGCGGATGGAGTCGCCTGCTGTCAGCGCTGTGACCTGCGGTGAGACACGTTCGACGCCAGAACGAGTACGCCATCCCGTCGGTGAAGATGACCCGTCCGCTCGCCCCGTTGCGCGAACTGGAATTTCGTGGCTTCTCTTGCAGGCCAATAGCTTCGCATTCATGGAATGGAGCTTTCAGTCGGCCGAACAGCTCGTAGCCGCGTTGCGCGCCGGTGCGGTGACATCGGTGGAACTGACCGACGAGGCGATCGCGCGCATCGAGCGCGACGACGAGGTGATCAACGCGATCTGCGTGCCGGACTTCGACCGCGCGCGGGCCGCCGCGCACCGTGCCGACCAGGCACGTGCGCGTGGTGAGGACCGGCCGCTGCTCGGCGTTCCGGTGACGGTCAAGGAGTCCTATGACATCGCCGGGCTGCCCACGACCTGGGGCATGCCGCCGCACCGGAACCACGTGCCGGCCGAGGACGCGGTACAGGTGTCCCGGCTCAAGGCCGCGGGCGCGGTGGTGCTGGGCAAGACCAATGTGCCGTTGGGACTCCAGGACATTCAGAGCTTCAACGAGATCTACGGCACCACCACCAACCCGTGGGACCACGGTCGCACGGCGGGCGGATCCTCCGGCGGGTCGGCTGCGGCACTGGCGTCCGGGTTCGGCGCGCTGTCCATCGGCTCCGACATCGCCGGTTCGCTGCGCACCCCCGCGCACTTCTGCGGCGTCTACGCGCACAAGCCGACGCTCGGACTGGCGGCAACCCGCGGCATGGTCGCTCCGTCCGAGCCGGCGTTGCCGGTCGACTTCGACCTCGCCGTCGTCGGTCCGATGGCGCGCACCGCCCGCGACCTCACGCTCCTGCTCGACGTCATGGCCGGACCGGACACGCTGACGCTCGGCAAGGCGCACCACGTGACACTGCCGCCTGCCCGCCACAAGCGGCTCTGCGACTTCCGCGTCCTGGTCCTCGACGAGCACCCGCTCATCGCGACCGGCTCCGCCGTGCGGGCGGGCGTGAACCGGGCGGCCGCCGCGCTCGCCGACGGCGGAGCCCAGGTCGAACGGCACAGCCCGCTGCTGCCCGATCTGACCGAAGCCGCGACGCTCTACACGCAGTTGCTGATTTCTGGCTCTGTCGCGCGTTTCCCCGTCGACACCGACGAACAGCTGCGGGCCCGCGCCGCCGCACTGAGCGCGGCCGACCGGAGTCTTGACGCCGTGCGGCTGCGCGCCATGGTGTTCAGCCACCGCGACTGGATGGAGGCGAACAACCGCCGCGAGGTCCACCGCCACGGCTGGCGGCAGCTGTTCACCGAGTTCGACGCCGTGGTGTGCCCGGTCACGCCGACGCCGGCGTTCCCGCACGACCACAGCCCCGATCCGTTGCAACGGCGCATCGACATCGACGGCGTCGAGTACCCGTACTTCGACCAGCTCGTCTGGGCAGGCCTGGCCACCATGCCCGGACTGCCCGCCACCGCCATACCCGCGGGCCGATCCCCGGAGGGTCTGCCGGTGGGAGTGCAGCTCATCGGTCCGATGTTCGAGGACCGCATCCCGCTGCGGCTGGCCGAACTTCTCGGGCAGGAAATCGGAACGGCGCGGTCATGAACGAACCCAGCGGTGGTAAGCGTCCAGGTCGACGTTGCTGCCGCAGATCACGGTGACGACGTGACGGCCGCGGAACCGGTCGCGGTCTTCCAGGACGGCCGCGACGCCGAGGGCTGCCGACGGCTCGACGATCAGCCCCGTGTGCTCCAGGAGGAGCCGCATACCTTCGATGATCGACGACTCGCGGACGAGGACGGCGTCGTCCGCCACCGCGAGGAGGTCGTCCAGGACCTCGGGGATGGGGAACCGCCCGGCGACGCCGTCGGCGATGGTGTCGGCCGACTCGGTGGTGATGAGGCGGCGCTCGCGCCACGAGCGGGTCAACGCCGGTGCGCCCGCGGGTTGCACGCAGATCATCTCGGCGTTGGGCACCAAGGTCTTCACGACGTGTCCCACGCCGGTGGCCAGCGCGCCGCCGCCCAGCGCGATCAGGACAGCGTCGAACGTGGGCTCCTCGTCCGCCAGTTCGAGGCCGATCGTCGCGGCGCCCTCGCACGTCTCGATGTCCAGGCTGTCCTCGAGCAGCCGGATGCCGCGTTCACGCGCGATGCGCACAGCTCGCTCGCGGGCCATCTCGAAGTCGCCGTCCACCAGTTGCAGCTCCGCGCCCAGTGCGCGGATCCGATCCAGCTTGGCAACGGGGGCGCGCACCGATGCCACGACTGTCACGTCGAGGCCGCGGCGGCGACCTGACCAGGCGAGTGCCTGGCCGAGGTTGCCGGCACTGGCGCACACCACGGCAGTGCGGCCCTGTTCTGCGAGCAGGCTGGCAACGAGCTCGGTACCGCGTGCTTTGAAGCTGCGCACCGGGTTCGCCGTTTCCAGCTTGATGCTCACGGTGCAGCCGAGACGACGTCCCAGTGCGTCACACCGGTACATCGGGGTGTCCAGGTACACGGGATCGATCGTGCCGCGCGCCGCGCGGATCCGGTCGAGATCAAGCCGCGTCTTGGGCACGCCGAGATCGTATCCGTGAGAGCGGTGCGCTGTGACGTAGCCGTCCTTGCCAAACGGGGTGGTCCTCCGCTTACGATCAAGCCCTCAAGTGGAGGGACACCCCAGTTATGCGCAGAGTCGAGTACGACCACTTCGGTGACCCGGAGGTGCTGCACATCAGCGAGGTCGCCGTGCCGGCCGCCGGGCAGGGGCAGGTCCTGGTCGAAGTGCTGTCCGCCGGTGTCGGGGGCGGGGAGACGGCCATCCGGGCGGGAAAGCTGCGCCGGGTGATGCGGCTGAGGTTCCCGCAGGGGACCGGGAACGAGTTCGCCGGCCGGGTCATCGCCGGGGAGGGCGTCGGGTTCCGCGCGGGGGACCTGGTCTGGGGTCTGATGCCGCACGGCACGTTCGGCGCCGTTGCGGAGCAGGTGGTCGTGCCGCAGGACCGGCTCGCCCCGATGCCGGCGGGACTGGATCCGGTGACGGCGGGATCGTTGCCCGTCAGCGGCACCACCGCGATCACCGCGTTGGAGGAGAAGGCGGCGTTGCGTCCAGGGGAACGGCTGCTCGTCCGCGGTGCCACCGGCGGAGTCGGCAGCATCGCCGTGCAGCTCGGGCACCACCTGGGGGCTCATGTCACCGCGATGGCGGGCGAGCGCAACCTCGAATGGGTCCGTGAGCTCGGTGCGGACGTCGCGCTGGACTACCGGACGACCCGGCCGGAGCAGTTGGAGCCCTTCGACGTGATCCTCGACCTGGTGGGCACCGACCTGCCGGCCTACCGGCGACGGCTGACGCGCGGCGGTCGCATGGTCGCTCTGGCCATCGCGCCCGACGCGGTGGTGCGCTCGCTCGCCGCGACGGTGTTCGGCAGGATCTTGCGACGCCCGATCCTGTCCTTCAGCAACAACCCGTCGGCGCACACCATCGCGCGCCTCACCGAACTGGTGGAGGCGGGGGCGATCAGGCCGGTGCTGGACCGGGCGTTCCCGATGGAGGAGATCGCCGACGTGCACCGCCTGCTGGAGAAGGGCGGTGTGCGCGGCAAGTACGTGATCGACCCGAGCCTGCGCTGAGACGCAACCGGGGTGGCACCCCGGTTGGGCGCGCCGTAGAGTTCGGGGCGTGCGAGCGGACGCGCGGCGTAACTACGAGCTGATCCTGGCGGCGGCCGAGGCCGAGATCGCGCGGTCCGGCGCCGACGCCTCCCTGGAGAAGATCGCCCGCGACGCCGGAGTCGGCTCCGCCACCCTGCACCGGCACTTCCCGACCCGGCAGTCGTTGCTCGAAGCGGTCTTCCACGACCGCGTCGAGGTGCTGTGCGCCAAGGCACGCGACCTCGCGACGGCCGCCGACCCGGGACAGGCGCTGGCGGACTGGTTGCGAGACCTGGCGGTCTACGGCGCGACCACGCGTGGCCTGGCCGAGTCGCTGCTGCACACGCCCGCGCCGAGCGAGTGCGAGGTCATGCTGCGCGATGCCGGCGGCGAGCTGATGCGCTTGGCCGAGCAGGCGGGTGCGGTACGCGCCGGCGTCGGCATCGACGACCTGCTGACGCTCGTCAACGCGGTCTCGCTGGCCACCCGGAACGCGGACGACGCCGCCCGGCTCGCCACGCTGGCACTGGAGGGGATCCGCCCGGTGGGGGAGAAGCCCGTCGCAACGGCGAAGCGAACCCGCTCGCGATCCCGGTGAACGCACCGCCTGCCGCCGCACCTCAGTGCACGCAGCACCCCAGCGGTGTCGCCGGCACCTCGACCGGTTCCCGCGCGGCGGCCTCGATCCCGGCCAGCACCCGAGTCCGGTCCGCCGGGCCGAGGTAACGGCCCCGGCTCACGACGGCGTGGATGCGGCCGGCGTTCTTGATGTCCGCCAACGGGTTCGCGTCCAGCACCACCAGGTCCGCCTGCTTGCCGGGGGTGACCGTGCCCGTTTCGTGCTCGAGCCCGAGGCAGCGCGCGGCCTCGCTGGTCGCCGCCCGCAGTGCCGCCATCGGGGTGAGACCGGCCTGCACGAGCAGCGCCAGTTCGTCGTGCAGGGAGAAGCCGGGGAAGACGTAGGCGAAGCCCGCGTCCGTGCCGGCGACGACACCGACACCGGCCTCGTGCATCGTGTGCAGCAGCCGCATGCGGGCATCGCCGAACTCGCGCAGCGCGGCCTCTTCCTCAGGCGTGCGGCTCGGGCGGCCGGACATGATCGTCTGCCACTGCGCGCGCAGGTCCACCGGGATGTAGCGCATCCGCTCCAGCGCCGCCGGGTCGTTCACGATGTTCTCGGGCGACCGGGACATGTTGCGTTCGACGAAAAGTGTGGGGGACTGCCACGTGCCGCGCCGCTTCATCTCCGCGAACAGCGCCCGAGCTCGATCCGGTGAGTGGGTGGCGACGGCGGCTCGTTCCATCCGGCCGGTGTGCCGCCCCCACCAGTTCGGGTCGGCCGGGTCGTCTGGCAGGCCGCGCAACTGGGCGTAGAGGGCGTCGGCCTTGTCCGAAGTGGACGTGAACAGGT
>JASLAV010000408.1 GCA_030146905.1 Lentzea sp.
GCACGGCCTTCGGCCCGTCCTGCAGCAGTTCGAGCACCCGGATGCGCACCGGGTGCCCGAGCATGCGGAAGAACTCGGCCTTGGCCTGGCACAGCGCGAGCGGCACGGTCACTCGACCCCGTGTTCGGCGGCGAGCCTGCGGAGGTTGGCCAGGTCGGCGCCGTGCACCTCGGCCGCGTACGAGTCCTGCTGCTCCTTGGCCCTGCGCACCGCCTCCTCCGCCTGCTCGATGCGGGAGAGGAGGTTGTCCCTGAACTCGTTCACGGCATCACGACCTGTCGAATTGAAGAAGTCTTCAACTAACGCTACTCCGGCAGCCGACCGCGTCAAGAACCGCAGACTCCGGCTCAACGACGTTGAAACCCCGCACAAGCGGACATACACTCCCGCTCGTGCCGAATCTGCGGATCAGCGAGGCTGCCGCCCTGCTCGGGGTCAGCGACGACACCCTGCGCCGCTGGATCGACCAGGGACGCCTGGGATCCGTCGTGCTCGACAACGGCCGCAAGGGCGTCAGCGGGACGGAGCTCGCAGCGTTCGCCCAGACGATGAGTGAGATCGGTGAGCCGGGCGCGACGGTGGCGGCTTCCGCGCGCAACCGGATGAAGGGCATCGTCACGCGCGTCCTCAAGGACGGGGTCATGGCCCAGGTCGACATGCAGGCGGGGCCGTTCCGCGTCACGTCGCTGATGAGCCGCGAGTCGGCGGACGAGCTCGGGCTCGAGGTGGGCAGCGTCGCCGTCGCGTCCATCAAGTCCACCCACGTCGTCGTCGAGATCCCGGAGGCCTGAGGTGAAACGGGTCCTCGTGCTGGCCCTGCTGCTGGCCGGGTGCGGGTCGCAGGCGAACAGCGGCGACGAGATCACGGTGTTCGCGGCGGCGTCGTTGACGGAGTCGTTCACCGCGCTGGGCAAGGAGTTCGAGTCAGCCAACCCCGGCACGGAGGTCGAGTTCAGCTTCGCGGGCAGCTCTGCTCTCGCGCAGCAGATCAACCAGGGTGCGCCCGCCGACGTGTTCGCTTCCGCGGCTCCCGCGAACATGAAGCAGGTGACGGACACCGGGGCCGTCACGGCGACGCCGGCGACGTTCGCGAGGAACTCGCTGCAGATCGCGGTGCCCAGGAACAACCCCGGCGGGATCACGGGTCTTCGCGACTTCGCCGAGGCCGACTTGAAGATCGCGCTGTGCGCGGAGCAGGTGCCGTGCGGGGCGGCGGCGAAGAAGGTGTTCGCGGCGGCCGCGGTCACGCCCGCGCCGGACACGCTGGAGCAGGACGTGAAGGCCGTCCTCACGAAGGTGGCGCTGGGCGAGGTCGACGCGGCGCTCGTCTACCGCACGGACGTGAAGGCGAACGCCTCGGTCGAGGGGCTGGACTTCGCGGAGGCCGCCGAAGCCGTCAACGACTACCCGATCGCGCCGACCGCCAAGGCGCCCAACGCCGCCGCCGCGAAGGCGTTCGTCGACTTCGTGCTGTCGGACAAGGGGCGCGAGGTGCTCGCGGCAGCCGGTTTCGCGGCGCCGTGAGGTCGAGGCTGCCGCTCGTCCTCGTCCTGCCCGCGGTGGCGGGGCTCGTCTTCCTGCTCGTGCCGTTGGCCGGCCTGCTCGTCGAGGCACCCTGGTCGACCCTGCCGTCCCAGCTCCTCAGGCCCGAGGTCGGCGAGGCGCTGAAGCTCTCACTGGTGTGCGCGTCGCTCGCGACGGTCGTCTGCCTGGTGCTCGGTGTGCCGCTCGCGTGGCTGCTGGCGCGCAGCGAACTGCCGGGCAGGGGGCTGCTCAGGGCACTGGTCACCGTGCCGCTGGTCCTGCCGCCGGTGGTGGGCGGTGTGGCGTTGCTGCTGGTGCTCGGACGGCGCGGGCTGGCGGGCCAGTACCTCGACCAGTGGTTCGGCATCTCGCTGCCCTTCACCACGGCGGGGGTCGTGCTCGCGGAGGCGTTCGTCGCGATGCCGTTCCTGGTCATCTCGGTCGAGGGCGCGCTCAGGGCCGCCGACCCGCGTTACGAGGAGGCCGCCGCCACGCTGGGGGCGTCGCGCTGGCTGACGTTCCGGCGCGTGACGCTGCCCAGCGTCATGCCGGGGGTGGTCGCGGGGACAGTGCTGTGCTGGGCCCGCGCGCTCGGCGAGTTCGGGGCGACGATCACCTTCGCCGGCAACTTCCCCGGCGAGACGACGACCATGCCGCTCGCCGTCTACCTGGCGCTGGAGACCGACCCGGACGCCGCGATCGTGCTCAGCATCGTGCTGCTCCTGGTTTCCGTCGCCGTGCTGGCGGGACTGCGCGACAGGTGGATCCGCGCATGACACTGCACGCGGAGCTCCGGGTCCGCCACGACGGGTTCTCGCTCGAGGCGGACCTCACGATCGAGCAGGGCGAGGTCGTGGCGTTGCTCGGCCCCAACGGCGCGGGCAAGACCACGGCGCTGCGAGCCCTCGCCGGGCTGGTGCGGGGAAGCCGGATCACCGGCAACGGGTCCACCTGGGACGATCTGCCGGCGGAGAAGCGGCCTGTCGGCGTGGTGTTCCAGGACTACCTGCTGTTCGCGCACATGAGCGTGCTCGACAACGTCGCGTTCGGGCTGCGCGCCCGCGGCACCCGCAAGGCCGAGGCCAACGCCCGCGCGCTCGACGGACTGCGGCAGGTCGGGCTCGAGGACTTCGCCAAGGCCAAGCCCCGCACGCTCTCCGGCGGTCAGGCCCAGCGCGTCGCCCTGGCCCGCGCGCTGGCCACCTCACCGGAACTGCTGCTGCTCGACGAACCCCTGGCGGCGCTGGACGCCGGCACCCGGCTGCACGTGCGCTCGGAGCTGGCCAGGCACCTGTGTGACTACCGGGGCCACACGCTCCTCGTCACCCACGACCCGCTGGACGCGATGGTGCTCGCCGACCGGATCGTCATCCTGGAGAACGGCCGCGTGGTCCAGGAGGGCGCGCCGCGCGAGGTCGTCCGGCAGCCCCGCACGGACTACGTCGCCCACCTCGTCGGCCTGAACTTCTACCGCGGCGTGGCACGGGGCACGGAGGTGCGGCTCGACGGCGGCGGCACGTTGACCATCGCGGAACCGGCGGACGGTCCTGTGCACGTGGTGTTCCCGCCGTCCGCGGTGAGCCTGTTCACGGAGAAACCCGCCGGCAGCCCGCGCAACACCTGGCGGGCAACCGTTTCCGGCGTCGAGCAGCACGCCCACACCACCCGCGTCGACCTCGGCGGTTCACCGGCGGTGCTGGCCGACGTCACCACCGCGACAGTGGCCGAGCTGCGGTTGCAGCCCGGCCACGGGTTGTGGGTCTCGCTGAAGGCGACGGAGATCCACACCTATCCCCGTTGAGCGCTCAGACGAAGGCGCTCTGCCCGGTGATCGCCTTGCCGACGATCAGCGTGTTCATCTCGCGGGTGCCCTCGAACGAGTAGATGGCCTCGGCGTCGGCGAAGAAGCGGGCCACGTCGTAGCCGAGCACGATGCCGTTGCCGCCGAAGATCTCCCTGGCCCAGGCGACGACCTCGCGCATCCGGGAGGTGACGAACGCCTTCGCGAGCGACGAGTGCTCGTCGCGGAAGATGCCCGCGTCCTGCAGGCGGGCCAGCTGCACGAGCATGCCCCACGACGCGGTGATGTTGCCCAGCGACTGGACCAGCTTGTCCTGCACCATCTGGAAACCGGCGATCGGGCGGCCGAACTGCTCGCGCTCCTTGGCGTAGGCGAGGGCGAGCTCGTAGGCGCCGATCATCACGCCGAGCGCCTGCCACGCGACGCCGCCGCGGGTGGCGCGCAGGATCTCCGCGACGTCGCGGAACGAGTTGATGCCCTGCAACCGGTTCGCCTCCGGCACGCGGACGTCGGTCAGGGTGATCTCGGCGTTCTCGACGATCCGGAACGCGATCTTGTCCTCGATCTTCTCCGCGACGAAGCCGGGCGTGCCCTTCTCGACGACGAAACCCTTGACCTGGTTGTCGTCGAGGTCGCGGGCCCAGACGACCACGTAGTCGGCGAAGGTGGCGTTGCCGATCCACCTCTTGGCGCCGTTCAGGACCCACGCGTCGCCGTCGCGGCGAGCGGTGGTGCGCATGCCGCCCGCGACGTCGGAGCCGCCGAGCGGTTCGGTCATCGCGAACGCGCCGATCTTGTCCATCGCGGCCATGGCCGGCAGCCAGCGGTCGCGCTGCTCCTGCGAGCCGCCGGAGTAGATCGAGTACATCGCGAGTCCGTTGTGGACGCCGAAGAACGTCGCCACCGACGCGTCCGTGCGGCTCATCTCCATCGCCAGCATGCCGGTGAGGAGGTGGCTGACGGCGGCGGGGTGCTCGCCGTACCCCTCGTAGGACAACGCGGTGAGGCCCGCGTCGCGGAACTTGCCGATCAGCTCGTGCGGGAACTCGCCCTTGGCCCAGTACTCGTTCACGAAGGGCTTGACCTCGGTGGTCATGAACTCGCGGGCGCTGAGCAGGATCTTGCGCTCCTCGTCGTCCAGCAGCGCCTCGTAGTCGTAGAAGTCGGCGGTCAGCTGGTCTTCCAGGCGGTCCATCAGTTCTCCTCCACTGCGGTCAGAACGGCGAGCTGCCTGCGGTCGCGCGTCTCGGCGAGCGCCGAGCACGCGGAGGAGCCGTAAGCGTCTTCCACTGCCTTGATCAGTCGTTCGGGGTCGTGCGACGGGGTGCCGAGCGGCAGGTCCCGCATGGACCTGCCGATGTGCTCCGCGAGGTGGCGGTAGCCGCCGGGGCCACCACCGAGGTGCGCGGCGAGGAACGGGCCGACGGTCGCCCAGCGCGGGCCGAGCGAGCTCGTCACCACAGCGTCCAGGTCGGCCGGCGTGACGACGCCCTGCTCGACGAGGTAGGCGGCTTCGCGGGACAGCGCGGCCTGCAGGCGGTTGCCGACGAAACCGGGGATCTCCTTGCGCTCCACCACCGGGGTGCGGCCGGCCGAGCGGTAGAACTCGACGGCCCTGGTCACGGACTCCTCGCTCGTCTGCTCCCCCGGCACGACCTCGACCAGCGGCAGCACGTGCGGCGGGTTGAACGGGTGTCCGATGAGGACTCGCGAGCCGTCGATCCCTTCGGTGAAGGCGGTGGAGGGGATCGCGGACGACGAGCTGAGCAGCAGCGCGTGCTCCGGCGCCTCCCTGACCAGCTCGGCGAACAGGGCCTTCTTGAACGCCAGGTCCTCGGGTCCGTTCTCCTGCACGAAGTCCGCGTCCCGCACGGCCTCCGCGGCGCTCGGCACCACCCGGACGCCGTCGGGCACGACCTCGGCGAGGTCCGGACGCGGGTCGGTGACCAGCACGTTCATGCCGTGCTCGACGAACAGGCGGGCCCACGAAAGGCCGATGACACCCGCACCGATGACTGCGACGGTCGTCATGCTTCCTCCAAGTAGTCGTGAACCGGCTTGGCGGGAGCGAGCGTCAGGTCGGTGATGATGTGGCTGGCGGACAGGACCTCCAGCACGGGGAGGTCCGCGAGCGGCGCGAGGACGTGCTGGAACAGCTGCAGGCGCGCAGGGCCGGTGTAGGCGGCCTTGACCACGACGTCGGTGATCTCCGTGCGCACGAGCTCCTGCACCCGCAACGATCCGTCATAGTCTGGGATGGTCTTCAGCATGAAGGTTGGAACCGTGATTTCCGCCTCAGCCTGCTGAGCGTCCAGTTCGTACTGCTTGTAACCCATCGTGGCCGTGGCCACCCGTACGGTGCCGTAGTCGAGGGTGCCGACCAGGGCACCATGGTCGACGTAGAGCGACGGCGACGCCATGACCTTCGGGTAGGCGCCGACCTCGCGGCCGGACGCGGTGGCGGCGAAGCTGTCGAGGTACATCGCGTGCAGGTACTCGCCGCGTTCGCCGTCGAAGACGACCTGGATCGCCTGACCCGCCTCGGTGTAGGGCCCGTAGCCGGTGACGTCGTTCATCTTCATGACCTCGAACCGGACGAGCGGCTCGTCGATCTCCAACGGGGCCGGGACCACCGCGCGCAACACGTCCGGATCGGTCCGGTACACGATGTTCAGGTACTCGCGGTCGAAGAACCGGGGCTGCACGGCGGGGAAGGCCGGTGCGCTCAACGGTGTGACTCCGAGGTTCATGTCAGCGTCCTGTCCACTGAGGAGCGCGGCGCTCGGCGAAGGCGGTCATGCCCTCGCGGACGTCGGCGGTGGTCATCAACCGAG
>JASLAV010000460.1 GCA_030146905.1 Lentzea sp.
TCACGTTGCTGCTGACGGTGATCGGAGCGCTCGGCCCCGCGTTCCAGTGCATGCTGGTCACAGCCGGGACACTGGTGCTGAGGAAGTACCCGCTGCGCCTGAGGTAGCCGGAAACTCGCTGGCGCGGGGCGGTGCACTGCCACGACCATCTGCGGCGTGGGTTATCTGGAAGCGAACGGGCTGTCTTACACCCTGCCGGACGGCAGGGAGCTATTCCGCGACGTCTCGTTCAAGGTGAGCGGCGGGACCGTGGTCGCGCTCGTGGGCGCGAACGGCGTGGGCAAGACGACGCTGCAAAGGATCCTGTCGGGCGAGTTCGCGCCTGCCAGGGGCAGCGTCCACGTGCAGGGCGGGCTGGCGGTGATGCCGCAGTTCATCGGCTCGGTCCGGGACGACTCACTCGTGCGCGACCTGCTGCTGTCGGTCGCACCCGCGGCGCTGCGTGCTGCCGCGGAGGAGCTCGACGACGCCGAGCTCGCGCTGATGGACACCGACGACGAGGCCGCTCAGATGCGGTACGCGAACGCCCTCACCGGCTACGGCGAGGCCGGCGGGTACGACGTGGAGGTCCTCTGGGACACCGTCACCGTGGCCGCGCTCGGCCTGCCCTACGACCGGGCGCGGTTCCGCGAGGTGCGGACGCTGTCCGGCGGTGAGCAGAAGCGGCTGGTACTCGAAACCCTGCTGCGCGGCCCCGAGCAGGTCCTGCTGCTCGACGAGCCCGACAACTACCTCGACGTCCCCGCAAGCGCTGGCTCGAAGACCGCCTGAAGGCCACCGACAAGGCCGTGCTCGTCGTCAGCCACGACCGCGAGCTGCTGGCCAGTGCCGCCACGCACGTCGTGACCGTCGAGGCGCACTCCGCGTGGACGCACCCCGGCTCGTTCGCGACCTGGCACGCCGCCCGCGCCAAGCGCATCGAGAAGCTCATGGAAGACCACCGCCGCTGGAACGAGGAGCACGAGCGCCTCAAACAGCTGGTGCGCACCCTCCAGCAGCAAGGGAAGTACTCCGAGGTGATGGCCCAGAAGTACCGCGTGATGGCCGCGCGCCTCCAACGGTACGAGGAAGCCGGTCCTCCTCCGGAGATCCCTCAGGACGAGAAGGTTTCCCCTCGGCTCAAGGGCGGGCGGACCGGCGTTCGCGCGATCACGTGCGAGGAGCTGGAGCTGACCGGGCTGATGAAGCCGTTCTCGCAGGAGATCTTCTTCGGCGACCGGGTCGCGGTGCTGGGCTCGAACGGGTCAGGCAAGAGCCACTTCCTGCGGCTGCTGGGCGGTGACGACGTGCGGACCGCCGGTGCCTGGAAGCTCGGCGCACGGGTCGTGCCCGGCCTGTTCGCGCAGACGCACGAGCACCCGGAATGGCTCGGCCGCACGCTCGTGGACATCCTCTGGCACGGCGAGGGCCGGCGCACGGGCAAGGACCGCGGCGCCGCGATGTCGGTGTTGCAGCGCTACGGCCTGCACCACGCCGGTGACCAGCGGTTCGAGAACCTCTCGGGAGGGCAGCAGGCGCGGTTCCAGATCCTGCTGCTGGAGCTGTCGGGGGCGACGTTGCTGCTGCTCGACGAGCCGACGGACAACCTCGACCTCGCGTCGGCGGAGGCGTTGCAGAACGCGTTGGACGACTTCGAGGGCACGGTCGTCGCGGTCACGCACGACAGGTGGTTCGCGAAGTCGTTCGACCGGTTCCTGCACTTCCGCGCGGACGGGAAGGTGTCCGAAGTGGACGAACCCGTCTGGACCTGACGGTTTTCACCCGAACGAGCCCCTTCTGGGACTGGTTCCAAGCCCTAACGTCGGCGGAATGACCATCTCCACCGCCTACAGCAGGGACTTGGGCGATGAGCTGCGCCGGCTGCGCGAGTCCTGCACCGGACTCACCGGCCGCGCGCTCGCCGTGCAGCTCGGCTGGGATCCCAGCAAGGTCTCCAACATCGAGCACGGCAGGGCGCGTGCGAGCGAGATCGACCTGGTGCAGTTCCTGACGTTGTGCGGCAAGGACCTCGACTTCTTCGAGGAGTTCCGCCGCCGCTACCGGCACGCCTTCGACCTCTACTTCGTCCAGGTCCCGGACAACCTCCGCACCCTCGCCATGACGGAGTCGGCAGCCACGAAGATCACCACCTACGACGTCCTGATGATGCCCGGGCTGCTGCAGACGGTCCCGTACGCGCACGAACTGTTCGCAGAAATGGGCATCGAGACACCCGAGAACATCAGGAAAGGCATTGACCTGCGCGTCGAGCGGCAGGCGATCATGCGGAGGCCGAACCGGCCGGAGTGCGTGTTCTACATCCACGAGCTCGCTCTCCAGGTACGGCTCGGGTCGGTGCAGGTGATGGAGGACCAGTACCTGCGACTGCTCTTCCGCACGCACACGTTGCGGATCATCCCGGCTGGCGTCATGACGGCCGCGCTGCTGTCGAAATGTGCCCTGTACGAGTTCGAGAAGACGCCACCCGTGGCCTTCAGCGCGACCGACTCGGCCATGGTGTTCGCCCAGGACCCCGTCGCGGTCGAGCAGATGAGGAAGGTGTTCAAACGGCTGGATGCCGTCGCCTTGGACCAGGAACAATCTCGGAGGAAGCTGGCGGAGTACGTCAGCGAGCTGCGAGG
>JASLAV010000487.1 GCA_030146905.1 Lentzea sp.
CCGAACAACGGCTGCACCACCGACGAGATCAGCGTCGCGGCGACCGTGATGCCGGCCGCCTCCATGTAGCCGTAGGAACGTTCGGCGACGAGGAACGGCACGACGGCGGGAACCGCGCCCTGGTAGAGGTCGTCCACGACGTGGCCGGCGACCAGGACCGTCATCCGCCACCGAGAAGTGTTCACGCACCGATCGTGGACGTCCCAACGTCGTCGCTATTCCGATATTCTGCCGATGTATGTCGATTCCTCGCCACCACCCGGCGGCACCGACCACGAGCCGCGACCTGGCGGCAGCCAGTGGTGTCGCCGCGCATTGGCACGACGAGAACCAGATCGTCTACGCCAGCCGCGGCGTCGTGGCCGTGCACACCGAGACGTCGAGGTGGATCGCTCCCGCCCATCGAGCACTGTGGATCCCCGCCGGCACCGTGCACTCGCATCGCGCATACGGCGTCACACGGTTGCACTTCCTCGGCCTCACCCAGAACCCGTTGAAGCTCAACGGACCGACCGCCCTCGCCGTCTCCCCTTTGCTGCGTGAACTGCTGATCGCCTACACCGAGCTCACCGACAGAGAAACCCCAGCAGGCAAACGAATGCGCTCGGTCTTGCTCGACCAGCTCACCACCACGACCGAGCACCCGGTACGCGTCCCGGCTGCCCGCGACCCACGCCTCGCGGCGGTCTGCGCGGTGATCGAGACCGACCCCTCGGACTCACGCGGTCTCGAAGCACTCGGCCGCACGGCCGGCGCCAGCGGCAGGACGTTGACCCGGCTGTTCCGCGAGGACATGGGCATGACGTTCCCCCAGTGGCGCACGCAGGTGCGGCTCTACCACGCACTGCGCCTGCTCGCGGAAGGCCACCCGGTCACCGCCGTCGCCCGGCAGTGCGGGTTCGCCACCACCAGCGCGTTCATCGACGTCTTCCGCCGCTCGCTCGGTCACACCCCCGGCTCGTACCTCTAGAGCACGGAGAACACTTCTTCAGCCCGATCCCGCTTCACGAACATCTGCCACGCGGTCTCCGCGATGTCGTCCGGGTCGAGCGTGTGCCCGGCAAGGCTTCCGAACTGCTCAGGCCTGGCCTCCACCACCTTGTGGATGTCGCCGCGTTCGACAACGCCACCGATCGTGAGCGTGCCCGCGTACACACCCTTGTCGGCAAGAGCCGCGTTGAGCGTCACCGCGTAGTTGCGCAAGGCCGCCGACGACAACGCGAGCGCCCCGAGCACCGGCATGGGCCGGACCGCGCTCAGCCCACCGGCGAACAACAGGCCACCCCCGCGCTCGACCACCCCCGGCAGCACCTTCCCGACCACGTCGACAGCCGGGTAGAGCCACTCCATGGCGGCGCGCACCTCGTCGTACGTGGTCACCGTGATCTCACCGGGCATGTCGGCCAGGTCGGTGGCGCCCGGCCCGTAGTACACGACGTCCACCGGTCCGATCTCGTCCAAAGTGGACAACAGCAGCTCCCGATCACGAACGTCCACAGCGAACGCCCGAGCCGCAACACCTGCCCCAGCAAGGGAAGCGAGGTACTCACCGTGCCGCTCACCGCGACGCGAGAGCAGCACGACGTCGTACCCCTCCCGCCCGAACCGATGAGCGATGGACATGCCGAGCCCGGGACCGACCCCGACCACAAGCGCGGTACGAGACACGTCACCACCCCCTTCCGATCGATAATTCGAGGCAACCCTCGACTTACGCGACCGACGCTACCACACAAGTCGAGGCCACCCTCGACTTAATCGCTGAGTAGGATCCGCCGCATGGTCACCGCGTCGAGGCCCCTGCGTGCGGACGCGGCACGCAACAGGGAGAAGCTGCTGGCAGCCGCCACAGAGCTGTTCGCGGAACGCGGCCTCGACGTGCCGATGGAACACATCGCCCGCAAGGCGGAAGTCAGCATCGGCACGCTGTACAAGCACTTCCCGACCCGCGAGGACCTCGTCTCGGCGATCTTCCCGGACCGCCTGGCCGCCCTGGACGTGATCGGCGAGAAGGCGCTGGCCGACCCGGACCCGTGGCGCGCGTTCACGAACTACCTGCGGGACCTCTACGCCCTGCAGGCCCAGGACCGAGGCCTGAACGACGTCCTCGCGCGGGACCTGCCCAACGCACCCGAGGTCGTCTCGGCGTGCCACCGCGGCGCGGGCCACGTGGGTATCCTGATCGAACGGGCCGTCGATGCCGGCGTGGTGCGCGCCGACTACTCGATCGCGGACATGGCCACCCTGACCAGGGCGATGGCGCAGGTGATCAGGGATGTGCCCGGCGAATGGCACCGGTTCCTGTCGATCTACGTCGAAGGTCTGCGCGGCTGAGCGTGGTGGGGCAGGTCGGATTCGAACCGACAACCTGACAGATTATGAGTCTGCTGCTCTGACCGGTTGAGCTACTGCCCCCTCGCAGCGACAACCTTCCCCGCCAACGCTGCGTGGTGGAGGATACCGATCACGCCGAACGGGCCTTGCGCGCCCCCGTGGCGAGCGACACATAGGCTTGCACACGTGCGTTTGATCCTCCGCGACTTCACCCCGGCGGACGAGCCGGAGGTGCTGAGGCTGTTCGCCGACTGCGACGACTGGTTCCAGGCCGCCACCGGTCACCCGTCCGGGCCCGGTGACGTGCAGAGCCTCTTCTACGCGCTGCCGGCGGGGGCGGCGTTCGAGCAGAAGCACCTGCTGGTCGCGCAGGCCGAGGGCATGATCGGGTTCGTGGACCTCGTGCTGGACCACCCCGCGCCGGACCAGGCCAGCATCGGGTTCTTCCTGGTGCCGAAAGACCTCCGCCGGTGGGGCATCGGCACGGAGATGGCGAAGGCGCTCGCCGAGCGGTTCCCCTCCGTCACGCGTGTGCACGTCAGGCTCGACGACTTCAAGCCCGGCAACGAGTTCCTCAGGGCGATGGGCTTCACGTTCGACGGTCAGCGTGCCGTGCTGGAGGTCGCGCCCAGGTCCGACGGGCGGTAGCCGTCCGGATAGCCGGGATAGGTGCGGTTGCGCGTGTGGGTCAGCTTCAACGCACGGCGCACGGGCATGCGTCGCACCACGGCGGCACGTGCGCGCAAGGCCAGACGTCCCAGCGCACCGACCCACGACGCTGGCGCCGTGAAACCGAACGCGCGCACCATCAGCGGGTCGAGCATCGCGATCACGGCACGGGAGACCACCGGCCGGGCGATCGACGGGTACCACGAGCAGAACAGGTCGAGCGTGTACTGGCCGATGCGGCGGTTCGACGGCGCGAACACGAAGTGCTGCTGTTCGTAGGCCGTCTTGAAGCCGCGGAACTCGTCGTAGGTCGCCGGGATGTCGCGGATGCCCATGCGGGCCCCGACCGCGCGGTAGAAGTGGAAGGACGCCAGCTGTTCGTTGCGCGTCAACGGCCTCCACCCGAACCGCTGAAGCCATTCGATCGGGTCGAAGACGAACGTCGACAGCACGTACAGCATGTCGTCGTTCGAGATGTCGTAGCGGCCGTGCTGGCGGTTGACCACCCGCAGCGCCTCACGTCCACGCGGGGAATCGTAGCCGTGCTCGACCAGTTCGGCCATCAGGGCCGCCGTGTCGTCGTAGCGCTTCTGCGGGCGCCGTTCGAACTCGCCGGTGCGTTCCAGCAGGCCCGAGATCGCCGGGACGCAGTACGTGCGGAACAGCGCCATCTCCAACGCCTTCTGGTAGTCCCAGGGGAACTCGAGGCCGGCGGAGATCCGCACGATCTCCTCGTGGTCGGCTACCGGGTCCAGTGAGGAGATGCGGCGGAGGTTCGCGAAGCGGGCGGCCATGCGTCCAACGTCGTCCAGGGCCCCGCAAAGCAAAAGACCCCAGTCAGGCGACTAGGGTCTTAGATGAAGCTCCCCCAACTGGACTCGAACCAGTAACCCTGCGATTAACAGTCGCATGCTCTGCCAATTGAGCTATGGGGGAATGTTCTGTTGTTCAGCACTGTCAGGCTTGGTTCCTCCTGACAGTGGGTAACTCTACATGAGCCTCAAAACGGGTTCTGCAAGGACCCCCACCTTGCGGCAAAATGGGCCCTGACCAGGCACGATGAGAGGAGACCCGCATGAAGGGCATCTTGGTCGGCGCGGCGATCGGCTACGTGCTGGGCGCGAAGGCCGGGCGCGAGCGCTACGACCAGATCGTGCGCCTCTGGCACCGCTTCACCGCGAACCCGACGGTGCGCAAGACGGCGGCCCAGGCGAAGGACAAGGCGTTCGAGGCCGCTCACCAGGCAAAAGACCTGGCGGTCGACACCGCGGAGAAGGCTGCCGAGAAGGCCCCTTGGAAGAACAAGGAGCAGGCCAACGGCCGACCCGTCACGCCGCTCGTGTGACGATCTTCACACCTGGGCCACCGCGAAGATCCGTCTGAACGGGAACCACGTCGTGCCGTCGGCTCGCTGGGGATATGCCTCGCGCAGCCGCGGCGCGAGTTCCGCGACGTAGGCCTCCCAGTCCGATGAGGACAGCGCGGCGCGCACGGGTCGCAGCGCTGTACCGCTCACCCATTCGAGAACTGGGTCCTGACCGGTGAGTCGCTGCACGTAGGTGGTCTCCCAGACGTCCACAGTGGAGCAGTCCGCCAGCAGTTCGGCATACTGCACCGGCGCCAGCACCGGCTTGTCCGCACGGAAGACGTGCGCCAACGATGGTCCGGCCACCTCGCGGATCAGCCGGTGCGAGGCGTCGGCGTAGTTGCCGGGGACCTGGAACGCGAGCCAGGCGCCGGCGGGCAGTGCCGAGGCCCACGATGACACGATCGAGGGATGT
>JASLAV010000492.1 GCA_030146905.1 Lentzea sp.
GCGCTCGACGCGACGAACTCGTACTCGAACATGCAGGCCGCGTTCTCCTCCGGTGAGGCGGCCATGGTCGTCAACGGCCCGTGGGCCGTCGCCGACTACCTCAAGGGCGCCGCGTTCAGCGACCCGGCCAACCTCGGCATCGCGCCGGTCCCCGGCCCGTCCGCGGGCAAGGGCAGCGCGCCGGTCGGCGGCCACGACTACGTGATCCGCCAGGGCACCAAGGCGAAGCAGTCGTCGGTCAAGTTCATCCAGTGCATGGCGTCGGTCGAGTCGCAGGCCGCCATCGCGAAGGACCTCGGCCTGCTGCCGACCCGCAAGTCGGCCTACCAGAACGCCGACGTCAAGGCCAACGCCGTCGTCGCCGCGTTCGAGCCGGTCACCAAGACCGCGCACGAGCGCCCGTGGATCCCGGAGGGCGGCGAGCTGTTCGACCCGCTGAAGGTCGGTTACGCGGACTTCCTCGCCGGCAAGAAGGACGCCAAGACCGCCCTTGACGACGTCGCCAAGGCGTACAAGGACAAGGTCGTTCCCGAGTACTCCGTCGGCTGATTGACGCGCAACGGCCGGGGCTGCCCGCCCCGGCCGTTCGTCTGAGGGGAGATCTCGGTGCGTCGGTTCCTGGACCGGTACTGGTACGCGTATGCGATGGTGCTGCCGGTCGTGGTGGTCATCGCGGTGTTGGTGCTCTACCCGCTCGCCCAGGGCGTGTTCTTCACCTTCACGAACATCAACGAGGGCAACATCGCCAACCCGGTCCTCGAGCGGCCCGCGTCCTACGACGTCGTGGGCTTCAAGAACTACATCAACGTGCTCTCCGGCGGCGAGTCGTTCGGCGACTTCTGGAGCACGCTGGTCCGCACGCTGATCTGGACCTTCTCGTGCGTGTTCCTGCACTACACCATCGGTCTCGGCCTGGCGATGCTGCTGAACCGCCAGGTGCGCGGCCGTTCGCTCTACCGCGTCATGCTGATCCTGCCGTGGGCAGTGCCCGCGTTCATCAGCGCGTTCGCGTGGAAGTACATGTTCAACGCGCAGTACGGGATCATCAACCAGCTCCTGCGCTCGGTCGGCCTGCCGGACCCGGTGTGGCTCGGCCAGTCGAACTGGGCGCTGGTGTCGGTGATCATCGTGAACACGTGGCTCGGCGTGCCGTTCATGATGGTGGCGCTGCTCGGCGGCCTCCAGTCGATCCCGGGTGACCTCTACGAGGCGGCCGAAGTGGACGGTGCCACGCCGTGGCAGCGGTTCCGGCACGTCACGTTGCCGGGCCTGCGTTCCGTGTCGTCGACGGTGGTCCTGCTGGGCATCATCTGGACGTTCAACATGTTCCCGGTGATCTACCTGATCGCCGGACCGAACCCGAACGCCCGGATCCTGGTCACCTACGCGTTCGAGCGGTTCTTCTCCGGCGCGTCCCGCGACTACGCCATCGCGTCGACCTACGGCGTGCTGATCCTTTCGGTGTTGTTGGTGTTCGCCACGATCTACCGGCGGGCGCTGCGCAAGCAGGGCGAGGTGTGGTGACGTGACGCTCGATGCTTCGTCTCTCCAGGTGGTTCAGGCCACCGACCGCAGGCTGCGCAGGACCGACCGGTCCAAGGGCGCGTCCATCGCGCTGCACGCCACGCTGATCGTCGCGTCGGCCATCGCGGTGTTCCCGGTCTTCTGGGTGTTCGTCACCTCGCTGAAGCCGGACGCGCGGGCGGTCGAGCCCACTCCGAAGCTGTTCAACGAGTCCTCTTTGGACAACTACACCCGCGTGCTGTCCGGCGAGAAGGGCGACTTCCTCGCCTGGTTCGGCAACTCCGTGCTGATCGCGCTGATGACGACCGTCCTCGGCGTGTTCATCTCGGCGACCGCGGGCTACGCGGCCTCGCGGTTCCGGTTCCCCGGCAAGCGCGGCCTGATGATGTCGTTCCTGCTCGTGCAGATGTTCCCGTTCGCGGTGCTCATCGTGCCGCTGTACAACATCCTGATCGCGCTGGGGCTCAACGGCACCTCGATCGGCCTCGTGCTGGTCTACTGCACGACCGCGGTCCCGTTCTGCACGTACATGCTGAAGGGCTACTTCGACACGGTGCCCGCCGACATCGACGAGGCCGGCCGCGTGGACGGGCTGTCGCCGTTCGGCGTGTTCTGGCGGCTGATCCTGCCGCTGGCCAAGCCGGGTCTGGCGGTCACGTCGTTCTACGCGTTCCTGACGGCGTGGGGCGAGGTGGCGTTCGCGTCGGCGTTCCTGTCCGCCGCGGACGAGTCGAAGACCCTGGCCGTCGGGTTGCAGGTGTTCGTGCAGCAGAACAGGACGGAGTGGGGGCACCTGGCCGCCGCGTCCATCCTGGTGGCGATCCCGGCGATCGTCGTGTTCTACCTGGTGCAGCGCTTCCTGGTGCAGGGCCTCGCGTCCGGCGCGGTCAAGGGCTGACGGTCCCCTCACTGGCTGGTCTCCCGCACCGGCCGATATCGCACGTCCACCTCGGAGCAGGGGTCGGCGGTGTCGAGCCGGTGCAGGTGGACCGGCGGCCCACCGGGGTTGTCGTAGAGCCTGAGTCCGTCACCGAGCAGCACGGGCGCGATGTGCAGGGCGATCTCGTCGAGGAGTCCCCGCTCGATCAGCTGACGGCCGATGGTCGGCGAGAACACCTCGAGGTCCTTGCCGTCCGCAGCCTCGAGCCCGATCCGCACCGCCTCGGCCACGTCGCAGGTCAGGAACGTGACACCTGCCGCGGGCGTCGCGTCCTCCGGGTGGTGGGTCAGGATGAAGAGCTTTCCCACGAACTGGCCGCCGTACGCGGTGCTGGGATCCGGGAACTGGTCCCAGCCCTTCCTGCCGCCGAGGATGGCGCCCGTGCGCTCGGCGTAGCCGTTGACGAGTTCTGGTTGGTCGGTCGTGCGGGCCAGCCAGCCGAAGCCGTTGTCCGGGGCGGCCACGAAACCGTCCAGTGACATCGAGAAGTGCAGTCGTACGTTGCCCATCGGTCTCCTCCTGTGTCCGGCGTACGAAGAGGTGGACCGGTGCGCTGTGGAGAACTCATCGGTGCTCGTGTCGAAAGTCTTGGGAACGTAAGCGCTTACGTTGTCGATCTCCGCAACGTAAGCGCTTACGTCCGTTCCCGTAAGCGCTTGCAACACCTAACGTCGCGCCCAGACAAGGTGAAAGGTGCATCACATGGCAGAGGTGTCCTACGTCAAGGCGTCGCGGATCTTCTCCGGCAACCCGCCGGTGCGCGCGGTCGACGAGCTCTCCCTCGAGGTGAGCGACGGCGAGTTCCTGGTGCTGGTCGGCCCGTCCGGTTCGGGCAAGTCGACGGCGCTGCGCATGCTCGCGGGCCTGGAGGACGTCGACGAGGGTGCCATCCAGATCGGCGGCAAGGACGTCACCAACGTGCCGCCGAAGGGCCGGGACATCGCCATGGTGTTCCAGTCGTACGCGCTGTACCCGCACATGACCGTCGCGGAGAACATGGGCTTCGCGCTCAAGCTGCGCGGTGTGGCGAAGACCGAGATCAAGGCGAAGGTCGAAGAGGCCGCCAAGATGCTCGACCTCCAGAAGTACCTGGAGCGCAAGCCGAAGGCGCTCTCCGGTGGTCAGCGCCAGCGCGTCGCGATGGGTCGCGCCATCGTGCGCGAGCCGTCCGTGTTCCTCATGGACGAGCCGCTGTCCAACCTGGACGCCAAGCTGCGCGTC
>JASLAV010000588.1 GCA_030146905.1 Lentzea sp.
GTTCCCGATGAGCGGTAACTCGGAGGCGGTGACTTCTCCGGTTCTGTTCATGCTGTTCGCCCACCACCAAACGGTCGGGTGTGATTCCGAACACTGTATTTTTGATCATGAAAAGTTGTCAACCACGTACAGGGCTGTGGCCATGGCGCCGGTGTTGTCGTGTGTCGGGTGACAATGTCGCCAAGGGCTGTCGACGCACGCCCGGTCGGGGTCGGGGTTCAGCGATTCGTGTCTTGTGTTCCTCCTACCTGCGCACGGAAGTGTGATCGTGTCCGGTTCTTCAGTGCCGACCGGGTGATGTGACGATCACCCGGTCGTGCCCGCCGTGGCGGCGCGGGGAGCGGATCCGGTCGGCTCGACGGGGCGTGGCGCGTTCCCGGCGCGCTGCGGCGTCCGGGGTGCCCGATCGGGTCGGGGCGCTTGGGCCGTTTCGGCGCGGTGGCGCGCCCGAACGCAGTCCGGCGGATGTCGGCACACCCTGCACCCCGATTTTCGGCCACCCATTAACGCGTAGTCGGAACACGGGCCGGGGCGCCAGGGGGTGTGCATCTTTGTGCATCCACGTGAGTGTCGAGCGCACTGTTCTTGTCACGTGCTTGACAATTCTTCCCGATCCTTGTGCGGAACGACGTACGTCAGTAACGTACTCGCCGGTAACGTGATTTCCGGTTTATTCCACCACCCCGGAGAAAGCCGTGGTCCTACGTCGACGCCTGTTGGGGCTGCTGTTCGTCGCCCTCCTGGTCGCGGCGTGCGGCGTGTCCGTCGCGGCCTACCGGAAGGTGTTCACGTCGCGGGTGACGGTGTTGCTGCGCACCGACCACGTCGGCAACCAGCTCCAGCGCGACTCGGACGTGAAGCTGCTCGGCGTGCCGGTGGGCGAGGTGCGGTCGATCCGCTCGCGCGGCGACGGCGCCGAGGTGGAGCTGGGCCTGCGCCCGGACCAGGTCGACCGCATCCCGGCGAACGTGTCCGCGCGGCTGCTGCCCAAGACGCTGTTCGGCGAGCGGTTCATCAGCCTCGAACTCCCCGCCGACCCGGTCGGCGCGCTCGACGAGGGCGACGTGATCGAGCAGGACCGCACGTCCGGCGCGATCGAGCTGGAACGGGTGCTCGGCGACCTGCTGCCCACGTTGCAGGCCGTGCGGCCGGACAAGCTGTCCTCCGCGCTGACGTCGATGGCTCAGGCGCTGGACGGGCGCGGCGCGACGCTCGGGCGGACCGTCGTGGAACTCGACGCGTACCTGCGCGGGCTGAACCCGCAGCTGCCCGTGCTCAAGGAGGACATCACCGCCTTCGCCGACGTCACCGACGTGTACGCGGACGCGGGACCGGACCTGGTGCGGGCGTTGAAGGACGCCACCGCGGTCAGCCGCACGCTCGCCGAGCAACGCGCCGACCTCGACGCCGTGTACTCCAGCCTCACCACCGCGTCCGCCGACCTGACCGGCTTCCTCCGCGGCAACGGCGAGACGATCGTGGCGCTGGCGGACCGGTCGCGGCCGACGCTCGAGCTGTTCGCCACCTACTCGCCCGAGTTCGGGTGCGTGCTGAGCGCGGTCAACGCGATCCGGCCGCGGATGGACCGGGTGCTCGGCAAGGGCACCGACCAGCCGGGCGTGCACGCGGAGATCACCGTCGTCCCGCCGGGGGAGGGGTACGTGCCCGGCCGGGACGACCCGGTGCACCGGCGGGGTGGCGGTCCGCACTGCCCGTCCGGCCCGGCGCAGGCCGTCGCGCCGGACCAGGTGCCCGACTGGGCGGGTCTGTTCGTGGGCGGCCCGACGAGGGGGCACCGATGAGGCTGGGGTCGTTGAGGGGGTCGGCCGCGCCGTTGACCAAGTTCCTGGTGTTCGTCGTGGTCACGGTCGCCGCCACCGGGTTCCTGGCGGCCACGATCGCGGGCAGCCGGGTCGGCTCGACGGCCGTCTACCACGCGCGGTTCACCGACGTCACGGCGTTGGCCGAGGGCGACGACGTGCGCATGTCCGGGGTGAAGGTCGGCCAGGTCGAGTCGCTGGAGCTGGTCGACGACGAGCTGGTGGACGTCGGGTTCTCGGTCGTCGACGGCCGGTCGCTGTCCGCCGACGTCACCGCCACCATCAAGTACCGCAACCTGGTCGGCCAGCGGTACATCGCGCTGGAGCAGCCCGCCGGCCGGACGGGGGCGGAGCTCGCGCACGGCGACCTCATCCCGGTCGAGCGGACCACCCCGGCGTTGGACCTGACCACGTTGTTCAACGGGTTCAAGCCGCTGTTCCAGGCGTTGAACCCGGAGGACGTCAACAAGCTCTCGCACGAGATCATCCAGGTGCTGCAGGGTGAGGGCGGGACGGTGGAGAGCCTGCTCGCGCACACGGCGTCGCTCACCACCACGCTGGCCGCCAAGGACGAGGTGATCGGCAGGGTGGTCGAGAACCTGAACACCGTGCTGGAGACGGTGAACTCGCGCGACGACCGGTTCGGCGAGCTGCTGACCTCGATGCGGCAGCTGGTGTCCGGGTTCGCCGCCGACCGGGAGCCGATCGGCAACGCGATCACCGGCCTGGCCGCGTTGAGCGAGAGCACGGCGTCGCTGCTGGAGCAGGGCCGCCAGCCGCTCAAGGACGACATCGCCGCGCTCGGGCTGCTCGCGGGCAACCTCGGGAACGCGCCCGAGCTGGAGCCGTTCATCCGGAACCTGCCGGTGAAGTTCGAGGCCATCGGCCGCACCGCGTCCTACGGCTCCTGGCTCAACTTCTACCTGTGCTTCGCCTCCTCGCAGGCGCCGCCCGCGCCCGGCGGACCGCCGGTCGGCATCCCCGTCACCGAATCGAGGTGTCACCGATGACGCCCAGAGGGATGAAACGCGGCAGGATCGAGCGCAGAAGGCTCGAACGCAGACCGGTCCTGCTGGGAGCCGTCGGTCTCCTGGTCATCGCGCTCACCGCCCTGCTCACCTTCTTCCTGGAGGACCTGCCGTTCTTCGGCGGTGGCGCGAAGCACTCCGCCGAGTTCACCGAGGCGGCCGGCCTG
>JASLAV010000613.1 GCA_030146905.1 Lentzea sp.
GCGCTTGCCGTCCAGCCACACCTTCTCCACCGCGCCATCGCGCAACGCCGTCCAGGAATGACCGGACTTCGCCAAGGTCCCGACGACCATGGCCCAACGCCGGAACCTGCCCCACCACCGACATCGAGCCGAGATCCGCGCGCGCCCCCACACCCGGACGCACGATCACCGGCACCGTCGACCGCTCGGTGTCGTCGTACCCGAACTCCACGAGCGACGTCACGTCGAACAACCGCCGATCAACCTTGCCACTCGCCACGAGCGGCTCCGCGTCGTCCGGGAGGACGTACTACCGGCCGTTCTCCGGGTACGTCGTGACGAGAACGTCCTCCCGGCCCGCGCCCGGCGTGTACGAGACGATCCGGTTGCCCGCCACGAGGACGCGGTCGCCGGTGATCAGGGTGACGGCGCGGTGCGGTTCTCCTGCTCGGGGCGGCGCCACCGCGTCCATGGCCTGCACCGGCGCGGCGGGTAACGCACCGGCCGCCAGACCGGCGGAGATGACCAAGGCGACGGCACCCTTGCGGGCGCCTCGCCCTGTTGACCGTGCTCCCACTGCGTTCCTCCTGCGTCAAAGGCGCCAGAAGGACCGAACGTACGGATGGAGCGCATCCACGCCCCTCCTCCTAAAAGCCCGAAACGCCTCATCCCTTCGGCCATGGGAAGGCGGTGAGTGCCGCGCGGGAGAACGAGGTGTGCAAGGACCACGACCGCAGCCGTAGGCGGCCACCACAGGCAGCCGCCCGGCCGCTGGTAGAACTTTGTTCGAGATCGAACCTGTCATCTGGTAGATCTGTCGAGCTCTAATCCTGATGGGCGCCGGAAGCTGACCGTGCGTTCCATTTTCTTTCGCATCAGCCGGACGCGCCTCAGCCCTGAAGCGCCTGCGAGGTAGCAGTAGGCGTCTCGTAGATGATGCCGCCCCAGTCAGGCAGCAAAGGCACCAGAGCCAAGCTGAGACCCAAGACCAATGCGACCACTGTGGTGGAATTTTCCATGATCAGACCGTACTACCACGGTAGTGGAGCAATCCAAATGGGTGGGCTCAACCCAAGGATCTGGCCCCGGACCTGCGACTGCGCGACAACCTGGGCGTCACCGTCATTCGAATGGGTTAACTCCATCAGGTTCGTTACTGACGGATAAATCGGCCTCGCGCACCGTAGTCGCGTCCTCGGTTCTGGGATCCGGAATGGATCGCTGGGTCTCACCGTGCTCCCGGACGTGCGCGAGCAAGTGATCATCTCCATCGTGAGGCACGCTGAGGAGCAGGTCAACGGCCCGTCTCCAACAGCTGTCCGCTGATCCGGGGTCATCAGCAACCGCTCGAACATGACCGAGCGTGTGCCATGCTCGCGCTTGCGCATGAGGACTTCGGCAGAGACGAATCGCATTCTCCGCCGCATCAGCCGACTGCACGAAAGAACCGAGATCGTAGAGAGTCTCCGACATCACCAAGAATGCTTCGCCCATGCCCGACTTGTCACCGCTGCGCAGATGGGCGTCAAGCGCTCGCTCACTGCATTTCAGCGCTTTCTCACTGCTCCCGTGCTCATGGTGGATCTTGGCCAGCTCCGTGAAAGTGGCGCCCTGTCCGCGAACATCACCGACCTCTTCTCGAATTGCCAGCGCCTGCTCATGATAATCGAGCGCAACTTCATCCAGCTCCATTTGGTGGTGCGCGTTGGCGAGCTGGTCCAATGCGCATGCCTCGATGATCCGTTCACCCATGCCTTCGACGAGGTCGAGCACTTCCTCGTAAATAGCGATGGCGATGCGGGCCTCACCGGCCTTGAGGTGCACGCTTCCCAAATTCAGCCTGCCCAAGGCACTCAGCTCGCGATGTCCCAACTCGTCGGCGAGCACCACGGCGTCGGACAGCACTTGCCGCGCCTCGTCATACCGACCCAGCCAATGCAGTACGACACCGAGATTGTTGAGCGTGCCGCACTCACCCTCTTTGTGGCCCACCTCACGAGCCGAAGACAACGCGATCTCGTGACTGAGTCTCAGATCCGCGTAAAACCCGAATCGGTCATAGGATTCGTTCATGTTTGCAGCGAGCCGCCATGCGTGGTCATAGAATTGTTGTCTGGCCGCATGCGAGACAGCTGCAGCGAGATTGGTCTGCTCTCGAGCAAACCAATCAAGGGCAGCGGTAGTGGTCTCGAACTCCGCGGCACCATGCCACGACATTCCGTCCAGCAAGGGGACTCTGGTTCGTTCGGGCGTCACGCGCTGTGCGGCATTCCACGTCGAAGCCAGATACCAATCAAAGAGTCGGCGAAGAACCAATTCGCGTTGACTGGGAGTTTCCTCGTGACGCGCCAGGTCAACGGCGTACCCGTAGAGGAGGTCGTGCAGCCTGTAGCGCCTGGCCGAGATCTGCCGGACCAGGTTCGCCTTCGCCAGGATGCGCAGGTGCTCGACGACCACGGACTCGTCCTCGCCGAGGACCGCGCACGCGGCCGAGATGTCGAACTCCGGGCAAGGGTGCAGACCCAGGCGGCGGAAGCTCAGGGCCACCTCGGCCGGCAGCGCCCGGTAGGACCAGGAGAAGGCGGTGGACAACGTCGTGTACTCGTCGTCGCTGTCCGCGGAGTCCAGCAGACCCAGACCCTTCTGCTGTCGCAGTTCCTGCGCCAGGTCCAGCAGCGAGGTGTAGGGCCGGTCGACGGCGAGCTGGGCGATGAGCCGCAGGCACAGCGGAAGCCCGTGGGCGAGGCCCACCAGCGCGGCCAGGCCTTCGTCCTCGCTGGAGCGGCCCCTTCCCTCCAGGTCGGCCAGCAGCAGACCGGTGGACTCGTCCGGCCTCAGCGGCGGAACCTCCACCGTGCGCACGCCGTCGCGGATCGAGAGCCCTTTGAGTTCGGTCCGGCTGGTCACGAGGCAGCAGCAGTCAGCCGTCGCGGCGAGGATCGGGCGGACCTGAGCGCCGTCGCGGGCGTTGTCGAGGATCACCACGATCTTCTTGCCGCTCAGAGCCCTCCGCAGTCGCACGCGCCGCTCGTCGATGGTCAACTTGTCGAGCGGGACCCCGAGCGAGGCCAGCAGTATCGCTATCGCGTCGTCCGGCGCCATCGGTGGCGTAGGCCCGTGGCCGCTCAGGTTGACGAACAGCTGGCCGTCAGGGAAGCGGTACTTCCGCTGATGCGCCCACCGGGTCACGAGACTGGTCTTGCCCGCGGCCGGCATGCCGTGCAGAGCGACGACCTGGCCCTGCGCGGTGGCGAAAAGGGCGTCCAGCCGGGTGAGGAGCTCCTTGCGGCCCGTGAAGTTGTGGATGTCGCGTTCCAGCTGTTGCGGTGGCTTCGGGTCGATCTTGCTCACGATCGCGGTGCCCGCCTGCTTCTGGAGGACGGCCTGGTACAGCGACCGCATTTCCGGACCTGGCTCGGCGCCGATCGCGTATTCCAGCCGGGAGCAGAACTCGGTGTAGAACTCCAAAGCTTTGGAGTACTTACCCATGCCGTCCAGTGATCGCATGTAGTGGCGGGCGAACATCTCCTCCGTGTCGTGCTCGTCGACCAGTCGACCGGCGGCGCTCATCACTTCGCTGTATTCGCCCAGCTGCAGCTGACTGTCGAACAACAGGTAGTAGGCGGGCAGGCGGTCGAATTGCTCCATCTGGACGCGGCAGTGATCGGACCAGGTTCCGGTGAGGTCGTCGAGCGGTTTGCCCTGCCACAATGACAGCGCTTCCCCGGTCAGGGTTTTGGCCAAAAAGTGGTCAGCGTTTCCGGATGCTTGTCTGGCTTTTGTCACCAAATCCCGGAAGCGGTGCAGGTCGACCAGCATCGGGTCGAGTTCGAGGCGGTAAGCAGCGCCTTCCTTGCGCAGCAGGCCTCCGGAGCCCGACTCGGTGAGGACCTTGCGCAGCCTGCTTATCATGGGGTGCAGGCGTCCTTTTGAGACTTCCAGGGTCTCTCCGCGCCACAGTTCATCGATGATCAGATTTATGGGCACGGGGCGTCCGACGTCGTAGAGGAGCAAAGCCAAAAGGCCGCGTTGTTTCGCCGTGCCGAGGGGGACACTGCCGTCACCCGTCAGCAAGGACGTCTTCCCGAAGATCTTGAATTCCACCAGCGTCTCACCTCTCGCTGGTCCCTCTTGCGCACCAGAGTCCCAGTGTGCCCTTTGCACCCTATTTTCAGCAGGCAGATTGTTCTCAATTGCTCCAAATCGGTGACGTGAGAACCGGGCATGTGGAGGGGGCAAGTTCACAGCAAGCCGACCGGCAAGCGTGATCCGCATCCTTGGTGCCAAGGGGATGGTTGCTGACCAAGGGGGGTTCATGACACGTGCTGAGTGGTTGCAGGTGCCGGTCGGGCTGGACGCGTTCCAGTGGGTGACGCGGCGGAACCTGTTGAACGTGCTGGTCGTCGTGCACACGGTCACGAGCGGCCAGAAGCTGGTGGAACTGGTCGAGCTGGTCGAACGGGATCCCAGGGTGCAGGTGGCCTTCACCCAGGCGCCCGACGTGTTCAGCAACGGGGTCGACGACTTCCTGCGGAGCACCGGAGGTCTTGTCCTGCCGTGGGAGCAGGTGATCCGCGAACGGTTCGACCTCGCGGTCACCGCGGGGTACGGAGGTCTTCAACACCTGCACGCGCCGCTGCTCGTCGTGCCGCACGGCGCCGGTTTCGGCAAGACGCACGCGGGCACGCCGGCCGTCTACGGTCTGGACGCGCAACGGTTGATCCACAACGGCAGGGTGCTTCCCGCTGCCATCGTGCTGTCGCACGAGCAGCAGTTGGAGGTGCTCCGCCACCAGTGCCCACCGGCCGTCGACGTCGCCGTCGTCGCGGGCGATCCCGGCTACGACCGGATGGTCGCGAGCTTGCCGCACCGCGACCGCTACCGGGCGGATCTGGGCATCCGGCCGGAGCAGAACCTCGTCGTGGTCAGCTCCACGTGGGGAGGGCAGTCGCTGTTCGGGCGGTTCGCCGATCTCTTCCCCCGCCTGCTCGACGAGCTGCCGTCACGGCACCGCGTGGCGGCGCTGATGCATCCGGCTGTGTGGTTCGGCCACGCGCCCCGGCAGGTCAGATCTTGGCTCGCCGACTGCGTGGACGCCGGGCTCGTCATGATCGACCCGCACGTCGACTGGCGGGCCGCTGTCGTGGCCGCCGACGTCGTGGTCAGCGACCACGGTTCAGTCGGCGTGTACGCCTCGGCCATCGGGACGCCCGTGGTGCTGGTGGATCCCGGACTGCAGGCCGTGACCGCGAGTGGTTCTCCGCAGGACCTCCTGCGGGCAGGCGCCGTGGTCTACCGGCCCGAGTCGCCGTTGCTCGGCATGTTCGAGGAGGCGGCGGCGCAGTCGGAGACGTTGCGGGACCAGGTCGTGGAATGCCTGACGTCGCGTCCCGGCCGCTCCGCCATGTTGATCAGGGAGGCCATGTACCGGCTGCTGGGTGTTCCGGTACAGGGGAAACACCGCGCACCGGCACCGGTCGCGGTCGTGTCGCAGGAGTGGCGATGATGACGGCGGTGGCCGAGGACGGCCGGATGCTGAACCTGTCCTCCGACGAACCGCTCGTGGACTGCCTCACGTGGGACGAGCTGGTCGAGTCGGTGACCATCTCTCTGTGCGTCTGGTTCTCCACCGGCCTCAACCTGAAACTGCTCGTCCGCAACGGTCTGCCGGTGTGGTGCGCGCAGCACCGCACCGACGGGGCGGCGAGCCCTTGTGGCCGGCTACGGGTCGCCGACGAGTGAACGCAGGCGTTCGGACGCGATTTTTGCCCTGGACGACCCCAGCTGGTTGAGCAGGTGGACCGCCTCTCGCAGGTGGTCCACCGCGCCGGCGGTGTCGCCTTGGTGCTGCGCGGCTTCCGAAAGCACCTCGTGCGCGTGGGCAGTTCCGTCCATAGAACCGACAGACCGCATCTTGTCGAGCGCCTCTTCGGCCACAACGCCCGCACGGGCGAAATCCTGCGCGTGGAGGTGCACCCGCGCCTCTGCGACGAGGACACGGGCGCTGTTGTACGGATCCGGCTCTGACAACCGGGCGAAGACGGCCTTCGACTCGGCCAGGTGTGCCAGCGCCTCGGTGTCGCGGCCGGTGCGGCTCAACGCCGTGCCGAGGTGGATCAGGCTCAGCGCAAGGCTCCGGTCAGCGCCCAGCTCGCGGTTGAGGTCCACCAGTTCCGCGAACTCCGCGACTGACTCGTCCGCCCGGCCGGTGTCGGCGTAGAGCAACGCCAGCGCCTCGCGCGCGTCGGCCACTCCCCGCTGGTCTCCGGCAGCGGCCGCGATCGTCGCCGACTCGCGCAGGTGCTCTTCCGCCTCGCCGTGCCTGCCGAGGGTGGTGCAGACGCGACCGAGCCGCTTCAGCATGTCGGCCTCGGCGAACCGGTTCTCCCACAGGCGGGCGGCCTCGACTCCTCGCAGGTCTACGTCGAGCCGGTCGTGGTAGTGCTTGCGGTGCAGGAACAAGGGCCACAGCACGTCCGAGAGGTGCCAGGCCAGGTCGTGCCAGCCCTGGCTCAGGCTGACGTGGCCGGCGGTGACGAGGTTCGCCCGCTCCAGTTCGAGCCAGGCGAGAGCCTCCTCGCGATCAGCGAACCGCGGCTGCTCCGTGGGGTTGGCGCGGAAGGTGTAGTCGAGCCGGCGCCGGTGTGGCGTCACGATCTCGTCCGCCACCATCGCGCCCGCCAGGTACCACTCCAGCACGTGCCGCAGCGCGAGGTCCCTGTGCTCCTGGTCGTCCAGCCTGTCGGCCTGCTGCCTGGCGTGGAGCTTCAGCAGGTCGTGGAACCGGTAGCGGTCCTCCGCGACCTCTTCGAGCAGGCTGCTGTCGACCAGTTCCTCGATGAGGCGGTTGGCCTCGGGGAACCCGCCGCCGAGCAACGACGCCGCGACCGCGGGGCCGAACGTCTGGCCGGGGTGCAACGCCAGGCGGCGGTACACGACTGCGGTCCGCTCGTCCAACGCGCGGTAGGAGAGGTCGAACGTCGTCTGGACGGACAGTTCCTGCGACGGTGACAGCATCGTCAGGCGCAGCTGCTCGTCGGCCAGTTCGGAGACGACGCGTCCCACCGACCACTTCGGCCGCGCCGCGAGACGTGCCGCCGCCACCCGCACGGCGATCGGCAGGCCGCCGCAGAGGTCGACCAGTGCTTCCGCGCGGTCCTGCTCGTGCGCGATGCGGTTGCCGCCCAGCGTCTTCGCCAGCAACGTCACCGCCGACGACGACGCCAGGGGACGGATGTCCAGCAGACGGCCGCCGTCGACGACCAGGTCGGTCAGGCGGGTCCTGCTCGTCACGACGACGGCGCTGGAAGACGAGTTCGGCAGCAGCGGGCGTACCTGTGTCGCGGCTCTGGCGTTGTCGAGCACCACGAGCAGCGACTTGCCCGCCGTGAGCGAGCGGTACAGCGCCGCCTGTTCGGCGAGGTCAGCGGGAACGCTCTGCGGCACGACGCCGAGACTGCGCAGGAAGAGACCGAGCGCTTCTTCCGAGCTCATCGGCGTTTCGCCGCTGAATCCCCCGAGGTCGACGTAGATCTGCCCGTCAGGGAAGCGGTCGTGCACCCCGTGAGCCCACTGGAGGGCTAGCGCGGTCTTGCCGATGCCTCCCGGCCCCGCCAGCACGGCGAGCATCCGCTCGTTCGGCACGAGCATCGCGTCGAGCTCGGCCAGGTCCGACGCACGATCGGTGAAGTGGGCCGGTGCCGGAAGCAGCTGCTGCGGGACGGGCACCGCGGTCTCCGAGTGGAAGTGGATGTCGCCGTGGATGGCTCCCGCCTGCACCGCCCGACCGCGGAACGAGCCCGACATCTCGTTGTGCACGCCCATGGCACCCCCCGTTGTGCATCTGCACTGCGCAACATGACGACCGTACGGCGTTTTGAACCCAAAACTGCTGGAAAGCACCCAGGGCGACCAACGTCATGACCGAAGTTCCACCGGAGCGGTGGCGGTGAAGGGGCCGAACGACCGCTGAAGGTGGTCGCGCCAGGACCAGGAGGGTGAGCGGGGCTCGGCGTTCGGCTAGGACGTGCTCGCGGCGATGTCCTGCACCACGGCGCAAGCGCTGGGCACCGGGTCCAGCTCGTTGACGTGACCGGCCAGCCGGCAGAGCAACGACTTGAACGTCGCCCGATCAGCAGGAGGCAACCCGGACAGCACGTGCGCCTCGGCGTGGCCCAGCCGCTCGTCCAGTTCGCGCAAACGCTCGCGGCCCACGTCCGTCGCCACCACCAGGCGGGTGCGGCGGTCGGTGGGCGCGGGGCGGCGGACCACCAGCGACGCGCGTTCCAGGTCGTCGAGCAGGTAGGTCATGACCGTGCGGTCGATGCCCAGCTGCTGGCAGAGCGCGGACTGGCTCTCCGGCTGGTCGCGGACCGAGGCGGTGAGGATCTGGTAGCCGCGGTGACCACCGGGGAGGTCGCCGACCGCCGCGTTCGTGGCCTTGACGAAGGCGCGGAAGACCACGCCGAGGGTCCAGCCGAAGTCGTCCTCAAGCGCGGTCACCCGACCAATGATAGCCCGGACAGAACGTCTGTTGAACAGAACATCTGCGTGGCATACTTTCGGCATGACAGATTACGGCCACCCGGTCGAGTTCGGAGTGTTCCTGCCGCCCACGGCCGAGCAGTTCGGCACCACGCTGAGGCTCGCGCGGGCCGCTGACGAGCTGGGACTGGAGTTCGTCAGCATCCAGGACCACCCGTACAACGCGACGCACCTCGACACGTGGACGTCGTTGGCGGTCATCGCCGCGAGCACGACCAACGTCCGTGTGTTCCCCAACGTCGCCAACCTGCCGTTGAGGCCGCCTGCTGTTCTTGCGCGCGCGGTGGCGAGTCTGGACGTCATCACGGGCGGGCGCGTTGAGCTGGGGCTGGGGGCCGGGGCGTTCTGGGACGCCATCGCGGCCATGGGTGGACCGAAGAGGACGCCCGCTGAGTCCGTGAAGGCGCTCGACGAAGCCATCGCGGTGATCAGGGCGATGTGGACGCCCGGCAGAGGTGCCAGGATCCAGGGCGAGCACTACTCACTCGGCGGTGCGCGGCCAGGGCCGTTCCCCGCTCACGACGTCGGGATCTGGCTGGGCGCCTACAAGAAGCGGATGCTCCAGCTCACCGGGCGCAGTGCCGACGGGTGGCTGCCCTCCAGCCCGTACGCGCCGCCTGAGCAGCTCAGGAGCATGAACGCGATCATCGACGACGCGGCGGAGGAGGCGGGGCGGTCTCCCGCGGACGTCAAGAGGCTCTACAACATCTCGCCCGGCTTCACGGCAGAGCAGCTGGCCGGGCTGGCGCTCGGCGAGGGCATCAGCGGGTTCATCCTGATGGTCGAGACCGAGGACGAGCTGCGTGCGTTCGCGGAAGAGGTCGCTCCGGCCGTGCGGGAGTTCGTGCGGAAGGAGCGCGCTGTGGTCGTCCCAAAAGCGCTGGGCGTGACGCCCACGCCTGACGACGGGAAGCGACTCTCCCCCACCAGCCCGTGGGACGAGACGAAGCGCCCGCGCGGTCCGAAACCCCGGGAGGACGCCGTCTACACCGCGTCCGGCAGGGCGCACAGCCGGCAGCTCATCGGCGTGCACAACCACCTGCGGGAGGAGCTGACCAAGATCCGCGGGGTGGTCGCGCAGGTCGCCGACGGCGTGCTGGACGTGGGCGACGCGCGGTCCGAGATCAACGCGATGACCATGCGCCAGAACAACTGGACGATGGGCGCGTACTGCGAGAGCTACTGCCGGCTCGTCACCATCCACCACACGCTCGAGGACACGAGCCTCTACCCCCAGCTCCGTGCGGGTGACGCGCGCCTCGGGCCGGTGCTGGACCGGCTGACCGAGGAGCACCAGGTCATCCACGAGGTGCTCGAACGGCTGGACGCGGCGCTGGTGGCGACGGTCGCGGAGCCGAAGCGGGTCGTCGAGGTGGTGGAGGCCGTCGACCTGCTCACGGACACGTTGCTGTCACATCTGTCCTATGAGGAGCATGAGCTCGTGGAGCCGATGGCCCGGATCCCCTACCGCTACTGAGCCCTGCTCCGGACCGGCGCGTGCCGGTCCGGAGCAGGAACCGCTAGCGGCCGGTCACCGTGCAGGTGGCGGTCGCGGTCTTCGACGGGTCGCTCTCGGACACCGCCTTGAGGGTCACCTTCGACATGATCGGCCCACCGCCACGCTGTGCGTGCACCGGAACGTCGACGCGGCCGCCGAACTTGGCCGTGGCCAACGCGTTCGGCACCGAGACCGTCCAGCCGTTCGCCGCCGTCGCCGTCACGCGGTACACGTCACCGTCGAGGTACTGGTCGACGGGCTCCGGGTGCTGACCGGCCGGAGGCGCGGTGCGACCGGTGTTGGTCAGCGGGAAGCGGCAGGTCGCCACCCCGTCGGAGCCGGCACGAGCGGCGGTGGGCGTGACCCGCACGCCGCGCTGCTGCGGTCCGGCGCCGTCCAGGGAACGGATCGCGACCGTGTAGGACAGGACGCCGCTCGCGTCGCGTTGCAGGTTCAGCACGTAGAAGTGCAGCCGGTTGGCCTGGTCGACGAACTCGTACTCGCTGCCGGAGTTCGTGCCCGCGTGGAACAGGGCGTCGGACAGCTGGCGGTAGTCGCCGATCGTGATCGGGACCTTGGTGCCGTCGGGCAGGACGTAGTCGGTCATGCCGATGTCCTGCGGGTTGGCGTCGATCACCCACGTGAACGGTGCGGCGTCGGCGTTCTTGGTCTTGGCCAGCAGCACGCCCGAGTCCGGGGTGAACGAGTCTGCGCCCATGCGGTCGACGACCTCGAGCGTGTAGTTGTTGTAGCCGCCGCCGTCGCAGAACGGGTCGGTTGACACGTTGCACGCCGGGGTCTTGTCGCCGGTACCCATGGCGAGGTTGATGCCGGTCAGGCCGGTGGCTCCCGGGTTGACCTCGCGGGCGGTGATCTTGGCGATGACCGTTCCCGAACCGGCCAGTGCCTCCCGCGACAGGCGCAGGACGTTCTGCTCGTCGACGATGCCGAGCTTGATCCTGTTGCGGAACGTCTGCTGGGCGCCGAGCGATCCGCCGCCGGTGGCCGGGATCGTCCACCGGGAGTGCGGGCCGCCGGGGCCGTTGAACGAGCCGCGCGACAGCATGTCCCACGGGCCGCTGTAGTCACGGCGCGGCGGACTGCCGTACGGGTTGTTGTAGTTGTCGCCGATGCCGAGGATGTGGCTCAGCTCGTGCGCGTACACGCCCTGGCCGGAGCTCTCGGCCTGGGTGGACGAGCCGCCGCCCGCGTTCGGCCAGATCGACGACCCCGCCGCCCACGACGTCCAGTCGACGTAGCGGGTGTTCGACCAGTTCGGCAGCGCCGGGTCCGGCGGGCCGAAGTCGTCGGTCACGTCCTCCTTGGTGCGGAACTTCATCATCCCGAACTCCTGCCACGTGCCGGACTCGTCCTGGCCGGCCGACAAGTAGTAGATGAAGTCGTAGCCCGCGGGCACCTCCGCGCCGGCGTCGGCCACCCACGCCGCACGGCCGTCGGTGCGGATGTTGCGGTTGCACGTGTCACCGGCGGGGCAAGCGGTGCCGCCCTGGAACTCCATGGCGTACTCGTGGTCCTTGCCCGGCATCGTGTACGGGCCGAACGCCTTCAGCTCGACGCCGTAGCGCCCGCCGGAGGTCTCCATCCAGTACTCGTGCACGGTGTGGCCGCGGTTCAGGGCACCTGGCTTGTTGAGGAAGTCCTCGTAGAACTGCCCGACCTGCGCGCGCGGGACGTTGCTCGCCTCGGTGCTCGGGTTGCCGAACACCGTGGAGTTCCCGGGCTGCGTCACGACGAACGGCTGGTTCGGGTAGTCCAGCAGGACGAGCGCGCCCTTGAAGTTGCGCACCGAGCCCTTGACCGACGGGTCGGCCCAGTTGGTGCCGGGGATCTTCTTGTAGTCCCGCTCCCACGTCATGTGGTCGGGGTTGACCCAGTTCTGCGGGTCGATCGGGCCGGGGAAGCCGTTCTGCGCGAGCACGCGGGCGGAGTCCCTCGACTGCTGCCACGGCTGCTGCTGGGGCCAGTGGTCGTACTGCCAGTGGTTCGACGGCTCTTCAGGGGCTGCGGCGGAGTTGCCGGCGGTGATCATCGCGACCGAGAGGAACGCGGTGATCAGCAGGGCAGGGCGCCGGTGTCTGCGGTCCATACCACCACCGTGGTGCACAGCGGCCCCCGCCAGCCACCGTCGATCGTCTGCTGCTCAACGCGTTTCGGGCAGCTGGACGAACACGCAGGCGCCACGCGGCCTCGGTACGAAGCGCACCGAACCGCCGTGCACCGCCACGACGTCCGCCACGATCGCCAGTCCCAGGCCGGATCCGGGCAGGCCACGGGCGTCGGGGGCGCGCCAGAACCGTTCGAACGCCGACTGCCTGTGCTCGAACGGGACACCCGGTCCCTCGTCGCTGACGGTGAGCCAGCCCGGCCGGGAGCGGACGGTGATGGTGGAGCTCGCCGGGGAGAACTTCACGGCGTTGTCGAGCAGGTTGAGCACGCTGCGTTCCAGCGCGCCCGCGTCGCCCACGACCGACCAGGCGGTGTGGTCGACGTCGAAGACGTGGTCGTGGGCACGGCTGCGGGCGCGTTCGACGGCCCTGTCGATCACGGCGGCCACGTCGACGGGGTCGCTGGCCAGCTCGCGGTCGTCGCGGGCCAGCACGACGAGCTCGGTGACGAGGTCGCCGAACTCCTGGCTCTGGGCCTGCAGGCGGTCGAGGACCTCGCCGCGCTGGGGCAGCGGGCGGCCGGTGCGTTCGCTGCGCATCAGCAGGTCGACGTTGGTGCGCAACGAGGTCAGCGGGGTGCGCAGCTCGTGCGCCGCGTCGTTGACGAGATCGCGCTGGCGGCGCCGGGACTCCGCGAGGGCGGCGGTCATCGACGTGAAGGCGCGGCCGAGCCTGCCCACCTCGTCGCGGCCGGAGACGGTGACCGGCGTGGTGAGGTCCTCGGTGCGGGCGATGTGCTCGACGGTCTCGGTCAGGCGCTCCATCGGGGCCAGTGCCCGGCGCGTCAGCCACAGGCCGCCCGCGGCCACGACCACCGCGCCGAGGACCGAAACGCCCACGAGCATCCCGGCGAGCGTCGTCAGCGTGGTGTCGATCTCGGCGAGGCTGCGGCTGAGGACCAGGACCTCGCCGCCCTCGAGCGGCTGCAGCAGCACGCGTGCCACTGTGCCGGACTCCGTCACGCCGTCGCGGAACGTCGGCGTCGTCACGAAGTCGCCGGCGGTGGTGACCACGGGGTCGACACCGGGCGGTGCGCAGTTGCGGCCGCCCTCGCTCAGGACCTGGATGCCCTGCAGGACCTGGCGCAGGCCTTCCGCCGGGACACCGATGTCGCAGCGGACCTTGATCCGTGGCGGTGGAAGGCTCGCCTGCAACGACTTGTCGAGCTGGGAGCGCAGGTTGTGCTCGGTGGCGAGCCAGGTGACGACGCTGATGCCGGCGATCGCGACCGCCACGACGAACGCGGTGATCAGCGCGAGCTTGCTGCGCAACAACACCGGCGGTCTCACGGTGAGGGCTCGCGCAGGATGTAGCCCATGCCCCGCACGGTGTGCAGCAGCCGGGAACGGCCGCCCGCCTCGGTCTTGCGGCGCAGGTAGCCGATGTACACGTCCAGGAGGTTCGTGCCCTGGTCCTGGCCCCACACGGCGTGCTTGAGGTGTTTCTTGGTCAGCAGCCGCTCGGGTTCGCCCAGGAACACGGCCAGCAGGCCGAACTCGGTCGGCGTCAGGTCGAGCCGGTCATCTCCGCGCACGACCTCGTGGGCC
>JASLAV010000620.1 GCA_030146905.1 Lentzea sp.
CAGCACGACCTCGTCCCGGCGGCCCCTGATCGCCCGGCCCACCAGCTCCTCGTTCGCGCCCACGCCGCTCGCGTCGGCGGTGCCCGGACGCGTGACGCCGCCGTAGACGTCGGCGGTGTCGAGGAGCGTGACGCCCAGGTCCAGCGCGCGGTGGATGGTGGCGACGGACTCGGACTCGTCCCCGACTCCGTAGGACTGGCTCATGCCCATGCAGCCCAGGCCCTGGTCCCCGACCTGCAATCCGCCCAACGACCTCACGCGGTGATCCCCTCGGTGGCGGTGATCCCCTCGGTGAAGGTGTGCTCGATCTGCTCGTAGTGCGTGATCTTGTACTCGAGCACGTCCAGGCACGACTGGAGTTCGGCGATGCGCTCGCGGACCGAGGAGCGGTGCTCGTGGAGCATCTGCTTGCGGCGACCGGCGGTGGCCGCGCCGCGGTGCCGGAGCTGCGCGTACTCGCGCATCATGCGGATGGGCATGCCGGTGGTGCGCAGGCGGGTCAGGAAGACCAGCCAGCCGAGGTCGTCGTCGCTGTAGCTGCGCCGACCGCCGGAGTCCCGGGCGGGCGGGTCGACCAGGCCGATCCGTTCGTAGTAGCGCAGGGTGTCGATCGACAGACCACTGCGCTCGGCCGCTTGGGCGATCGAGTAAGTCACGGTGTCGACCGTAGGAGCTGGAGTGCGCTCCAGGTCAACCCGATTCGCGAGATCCGGCGACGTCGCCCCGCCGCGGGCCGGTCGTTCAGCCGTCCTTGGGCGTTCCCCAAGCCTCCAGGTGGGCGGCCATGCCGGCGACGTCGATCTGCTCCCGGCCGAGCGCGCGCACCAGGTCGAGGGCTTCGTCCTCCTCGGCGTCGATCCACCAGCCGTTGATGTCGCACAACGTCACGGCGGCGACCCAGCCCAGCCGCCAGTTGCCCTCGGCCAACGGGCGCGTGCGGACGATGGAGTCGAGCAACGAGGAAGCTTTGAGCCAGAGCGTGTCGTAGGCCTCGACCCCCAGCACCGTGGCCCTGGGGCGGTGGGCTGCGGAGTCGAGGAGACCTAAGTCGCGCACGACCAGATCCCCGCCGGTGACGGCGGTCGCCAGCACGAGCAAGTCGCCGGCGTCGAGGTAGTTGACCACTGCTTGACGCGCTCCCTGTCCTGAGCGGTGGTGGTTGCGGCGCGACCACGCCGCGCTGCGGGCGCGTTTCACCCCATCACCCACCCCGTCAGGTCCGTTTCGCCTCCCCGCCCGGCCGGCGGCGAGGATGTTGTCGGCCGCGTTGTGCGCCGGAGCGCAACCTGGACGCAGCCCGATCTTCAACGGCGCACCATACCGGTGTGCTTCGGACCACCGTGGGCGTTCACAGAGGTAGAAGGGTGAACGACCCATGCCGCGCCGGTTGAGCTGCATGGATTGATCGTATCGAACATATGTTCGAACGGCGAGGGCATGACGGGGCGATCACCCGAAGGTGTGGCGGCATGATCGGTGAGTAGTTGGCCGGGCGCCCTCGGTACGGGATCCCGCAACCGCGGCGGGCCGGATCAGGCGGAGCCGAGGCGGTCGAGCAGTCCGCGGTACTTGGGGAGCACGCGCCCGAGGACCTCGGAGAGTTGCTCTTCCTTCTGCAACCTGGCCCACCGCTCGGCCAACGCCAAGCGCACGACCTCCTGCTTCGAACGGCCCTCGGCGGCGGCGAGTTCGTCGAGCCGCCGGTTCTCCTCGTCGCTCAGACGCAGAGTCATCGCCATGGAAAATGACGGTACCAACTTGATACCACGATGGCCAGGCCGCGAATTATAACAGTGTTGCGATACGATGCCCCGGTGCCACGACCGAAGACACACGACGATGCGCTCCGCGGCCGGCTGCTCGAGCGGGCGGGCGAACTGCTGTCCACCGAAGGCCCCGGCGCACTGAGCTTGCGCAGGCTGGCGGCGGATGTCAACACCTCGACCACGGCCGTGTACTCGCTGTTCGGCGGCAAACCGGCGCTGCTGAACGCCGTGTACGAGGAGGCGTTCCGCCGATTCGGTGAACGCATCGCGAGCGTGCCGCAGACCGACGACCCCGTGGAGGACCTGGTCCAGATCGGCCTGGCGTACCGGGAGAGCGCCCTGGCCGACCCGCAGTTCTACCTGGTGATGTTCAGCAAGGTCGTGCCGAACTTCGAGCCGTCCGACGAGACGAAGGAAGCGGCCGTGCAGACGTTCCTGCCGGTCGTGCGGGACGTCGGCCGCGCGGTGGAGTCGGGTGCGTTCGCGCAGGAGCCGCCCGAGCAGATCGCGTTGGCGATGTGGGGCATGGTGCACGGCCTGGTGAGCCTCGAGCTCAACGGCAACCTGCCGCCGGGCGTCGAGATCGCGCCCGTCTACGAGCGTGCTCTGCGTGCGCACGCGGACGGGTGGCGCATCGCGTGAAGGCGGGCCCCGCGCGAGCGGGGCTTCACGCGAAGGCGGGTCCTCACATGAAGGTGGGGCCCGGGGAGGTGGCCGCCGCGAAACCTCCCCGGACCCCGTGGACTGCCCAGATCAGGACAGTCCGCTGGTGAGCGCCTTGATCAGCTCGCCGTCGGCGGTGTCACCGTCGAGCGACCAGATCATCGCGCCGCCAAGGCGCCGTTCGGCCACGTAGCGACCCTTGCGCTTCATCTCGACCGGGTCGTCCCAGGTCCAGAACGTGGTGCCGTCGAACAACCACGCGTGCCCGGCCTTGGCATCCCGGTGCACGGTGAACTCGGACAGCTGGGCCTTGAGGATCCGGTAGTCCTCGTACCCGGCCTCGTAGGTCGCCGGCGCGGGGCCGGCGGCGGGCTGGAACAGGCCGTTGTTCTCGTTGCGCACGCCGGTCCAACCCCGGCTGTAGAACGGCACGCCCATCACGACCTTGCTCTTCGGCGCGCCGTTGCGCAGGTAGTGGTCGATCGCGACCTGCGAGCTGAACGGCAACGGGGCCGGGTCCGCCGCGGGCGTGCGGATCGAGGACTGCTGGTTGGTCTGCGGGTCCCAGGCGCCGTGGTAGTCGTAGCCCTGGATGGTGCCGAAGGTCAGCAGGTCGAAGACCTTCTTCACCTCGAAGCCGCGGTCGATCTGGCGCGGGTCGGCGGGCAGGAACGCGGTGAGGTCGTAGCGCTTGCCGGTGCGCCAGGTCAGCTTGCCCAGCTGCTTGCGGTACTCCACGAGCAGGGCGGTGAAGTTCTGCTTGTCCTCGGGTC
>JASLAV010000624.1 GCA_030146905.1 Lentzea sp.
CTGATCGACCTCGTCACCCGCGCCGTCCTCAGCCACGTCATCCAGCCGACGGGAACCCCCGCGAGCACCGCCGACGGTCTCGCGTGGCTCGCGTCCCGCGTGCTGGAGGAACCCGCGAGGAAGCCCCTCCGCTACGGCTGATCATGCGTCGTCGCGTGGACTTCCATGCATCACAAGGGAATCTGTAACGCGGCTCGGAATCCGGCGGATCTATCCGCCATGCCGAACGGTTTGATCCGTGTGACCGGCGATCACGTGTCGTTCACCGAGTCGGTCTCGCGCATCGCGGAGTCGTTGAGCCCACTCGGGGAAGCGGGCAGGCACGTCGCCGAGTCGTACGCCCTGAACGCGGAGATGCGGCGGCTGGACCTGGAGCGGACGCGGGCCGCCGACGACAAGGAGGTCAAGCTCAAGCTGCTGGACCAGCGAAGGCGCGAGTCCAGCGCGTCCCTGCGGCAGATGCGGAAGAACCTGGGCCGGGCCGACGCCAGCGCGGCCGCCCTGCGCGAGTGCATGGTCAACATGCAGCGCGAGACCGTCAGGCCCGGTCTGCCGCCGGCCGAACGCCGCGCCTACCTCGACCTGACCCGGCACTTCACCACGGCGCTCGTCCAGCACCACGCCGACCTCACCGGCGGCGTCGCACAGGTGATCGACAAGGTGCTCAACGGTTCGGGCGCGCAGGCGCTGAACCCGGTCCGCCAAGGCAGGTCGCGCCACCGTGGCCGGTGACCGCAACGGTTGCGGCGGGTGCGCGTTCGTGGCGTTCGCGCTGGTCTTCGGTGTGCCGCTGCTGATGCTGATGGTCGCACCCGCCACCGTGGCGCACATCGTCGTCAACGGCTCGCCGGAGCAGGCCGTCCACCTTCCCACGTGGAGGTGGAGGTCGGCCGCCTCGCTGCCACTCGCCGTGCTGGTCGTGAGGTGGGCGCTCAGCGGGAAAGGCAGGCTGCGCGGTGGGTCGACGCCCGTGCTCCGGCGCTGGCTGGGCTTCCTCACGCGGGGGCTGGCGCTGCTCGCGGCGGTGAACGCGGTCGCGTTCGCGCAGCTGACCCCCGGCGGGCAGGTCGCCAACGTCGGCATGGAGCCGCTTCTCGTCACGACCGCCACCGGCGTCGGTGTGCTGATCGCGCTGTCGCTGTGGGACCGCCGTCCGCGCCGCGTCACGGTCGGGAGGTGCGCGCGGCGGCCGCCGAGGCCGATCGCAGCCTGCGCCGGGTCCGCGCCGAGAACGAACGGGTGCGCCGCCACGCCGAGCAGGTGCGGGCACGGCTGACGAAGCTCCGCGCGCGGGGCAGCGGTCCGGCCGGCCACCCGCGGAGCCGGTCGGCAGGCCCGCGGCAGGCCGGTCGCAACGCGCCGCGGTCCGACGTCGACTTCCACGCCCTGCGCGTCTTCCACCGCGAGTCCTACCAGTGCGCCGACACCGCGCACATGGCCTACCAGTCCGCGCAGACCTCGCTGCACACGATGTCGTACCTCGTGCGCGGGGCACGGCTCGCACCGCACCGCCTGATCGTGCCGGGCAGGGCGGCGAGCCGTGCCCGCGCCGAGATGCACGACGCCGCCGCTCACCTGGCGCGGTCACACGGTGAGCTCCGGGTCCACGTCTCGGAGGGGCTGGGCGTCGTCCGCGACCTCAACGCCTCCACCTCCGAGCTCAGCACGAGATCCGCGACAGCTGCGGCCCGCAGGGGCAGGAATGGTTCGAGGCGCTGGAGGAACGCGTCGAACAGGCACGGGAGGAACGCCGCGTGAGCCGCCACGGCTGAGGGACGCGGCGAAGAAGAGGCCCACGTCCACGGGATCCGCAGGACAGGGCTCAGCCCCGCAGGTACCTGGTGACCATGTCCACCAGCTCGTTCTCGACCGTCTCGATCGCCATGGCCTGCGGGAAGGCCGCGATCCGGTGGGTGTTCAGCTCCACGGTGAACACGATCAGCTCGGCCGCGGCGTCGATGTCGGCCACGTGGACGTCGGGGTGGCGGGAGAACAGGTCGCGGACCTGGGCCACGCGGTGCTCGCCGTGCCGGGTGATCGTGTCGCGCAGCTCGGGGGAGATCTGGCCCTCCTCCAGCATGATCCGGAGCAGCCGGGGGTCGTCGCGGTGGTTGTCGACCGCGTCGCGGACCAGTGAGCGCACCACGGACTCCAGGGTTCCCGGCGAGAGGTCGAGCCGGTCGGCCTGGTGCCAGGCGCCGCGGTCGATGTGCCGCACCATCAGCTCGGCGAGGATCGCGTCCTTGTTCGGGAAGTACTGGTACAGCGAACCGATCGAGACGCGGGCGTGCTCGGCGATGCGGTTGGTGGTGCCCGCGGCGTACCCGTGTTCGGCGAAAACGTGAGCAGCCGCCGTGAGGATGCGGTCGCGGGTGAGCTCCGCCCGGACCTGACGGGGCTTGCGACGTGGTTCGACAGGGCGGCTGGCCGACGGCATGGCGATCTCTCCCAGACGGTTGCGAAAGCGAGTATCCAAGAACTGAGCAAAAGCTCATAATAGTGTCATGAGCTGGGAAAACAAGGACACTCACCGACTCGCCACCGTCGAGGAGGTCGAAGACGTCGTCGGCCGTCCCGCCTCGGTGATCATGCTGAAGCAGCTCGGCGCGCTCGACGAGGGCTGCGTGGACCTGCTCGGCCGCAGCCCGATCGCGGGCTTCGGCTACCGCGATGCCCAGGGCACGAGCACGACGACGTTCGTCGGCGGCAAGCCGGGTTTCGTGCGCGTGCACTCGCCGTCGCGGATCTCCTTCGCCATGGACGACGCCGCGGACGGCCCCGCGTCGTTGCTCTTCCTCCTGCCGGGGGTCGGGGAGACGTTGCGGGTCAACGGTGTCGTGCGCCGGGGCGCTTTCGAGGTGCGGGAGGCGTACATCCACTGCGCCCAGGCCGTCCTGCGTTCCGGGCTGTGGCAGCCGCCGTCCCCCGCGGTGGCGCCCGCTCCCGAGGTCGCCGGCGACGGCCCGCTCGCGCAGCCCGGTGTCGCGGACTTCCTCGCCACCGCACCATTCCTCGCTCTGTCCACATGGGACTCGCAGGGCGGGAGCGACACCAGCCCGCGCGGTGAGCAGCACGCGGTCGCCAGGGTTCTGGACGACCGCACGCTGCTCATCGCGGACCGCAGGGGCAACAAGCGCGCGGACTCGCTGCACAACATGGTGCAGGACGACCGCCTCTCGCTGGCCGCGCTGGTGCCGGGGCGCACCGGTGTCCTGCAGATGCGGGGCAGGGGAACGATCACCGTGGCCCCCACCCTGCTGGAACCGCTGTCGTTGCGCGGCCTTCCGCCGCACGCCGCCCTGCTCATCGACGTCGAGCACGCGGAACTGACGCCCAGCGACGCGGTGACGCGCGCCCGGCTGTGGACCTCGGCCCTGCCGGCCGACCTGCCGGACATGATGGCGCTGGGGAGACGGCACCTGGCCGCGAACTCCGCGAAGGGTGGGCCGACCGCGTTCCTGGTCAAGCTCGCGGGCCTGATCCCGGCGAGGTGGACGCGGTGGGTGATGGACCTCGCCTACCGCTCGGGTCTGCGCAAGGAGGGCTACGAGCTCGCCACCGCGAAGCCCCGCGCCGCCGCGCCGGAGGAGCCGCTGCGCGAGGTGCGCGTCATCGAGGTGCGCAGGGAGACGCCGAGCGCCGTCACGCTGGTGCTGGAGGACGGCGAGCCGTTCGACTTCCTGCCGGGCCAGTTCTTCACCCTCGTGAGCGACGGCCTCCGGTTGCGCAGGCCCTACTCGGCGTCGTCGGTGCCGGGCTCCCGCCGGCTGGAGGTCACGGTCAAGCAGGTCGGCCGGTTCTCGTCCCACGTGCACTCGCTCGCGGTGGGCGACCGGTTGTCCGTGCGCGGCCCGTCGGGTTCCTTCCACGTGCAGCCGGGGTGCGACGCGGTGATGGTCGCGGCGGGCAGTGGCGTGACACCGATGATGAGCATGATCCGCACCTTGCTCGCCGAGCGGTCCGACCACCGCGTCGCCCTGCTCTACAGCAACCGCACCGCCGAGGAGACCATCTTCGCCGCCGAGATCGCCCGGCTGCAGGAGTCGTACCCCGGCCGGTTCTCCGTCACGCACGTGCTGTCCACACGGGACGGACGGCTCGACGTCTCCGGGGTGCGGGAGTGGGTCGACGGGCTCGCGTTGCCGGACGCGCGGTTCTACCTCTGCGGCCCGGAACCGCTCATGGACGTCGCGCGCAAGGCGCTGGACGACCTCGGCGTCCCGGACGACCGCGTCCACGCGGAGCGCTACACCACCGTGACCGCCGCGACGGCGTCCACCACGCCGCAACGGATGCTCGTCGAGAGCGGAGGGCGGTCCGTCGGCACCGCCGTCGTCGAACCCGGCCAGACGCTGCTCGACGCCGGGCTCGCGGCCGGTCTGCCGATGCCGTTCTCCTGCACGGTCGGCAGCTGCGGCGACTGCGTGGTGAAGCTCCGCTCCGGCGAGGTCACCCAGGAGGAGCCCGGCGGCCGGGTCCGCACCTGCACCAGCGCGCCGCTGACGGACGTGACGCTCGACGTGTGAGGGTGACTTGACGGTCGCCACCCGGCGCCACGCCCTCGCAAACATTGTTCTTGATCCACTGCGGGTGAGGCAGTCACAAACATGGTCGCGGTTCAGAGCTGGCTGCATTCGCCGTGCCCCGCCGTCGTCGTCGACGCCGCGGGCGTCGTCCACAGCATGAACGACGCGGCGAAGCACTTGTTGCCGGCGGACGTCGAACCGAGATGGCAGCACGGGGAGTCCGTGCTCATCTCGGAGCGCAGCTATGCCGCGCACCGGGTGGACCCCGAGAGCGGCGAGGTCACCTGGTGGTTGCTCGACGACACCGACCTGCGGCTGCAACAGCACCGCGCCGAGCTGCTGACGCGGATGTCGACCGCCCTGATGACCTCGCTCAACCCCGAGCGGTGCATGAGCGTCGTCGCCGAGCTCGCCTCGACCCACCTCGCCGACGAGGTGCTCGTGATCGCGCCCGGCACCACCGAGGGCCACGCGGTCACCGTTGTCTGAGCGGTCAGGAACCCACCCGCGAGCTGCTGCGCATCGACGTCGAGGCGTTCATGGCGTGGACGGCCGACGTGCTCGTGGCGCGCGGGGTGCCCGCCCAGGTCCTGGAGCCGACGCTCGACCTGCTGTGCGCCGGGCTGCGGGACTTCCCGCGGGCGCGGCGGATGCTCGAGCCGGTCCGGTAGCGACGCCGGCTGTCCGCCGGGCCGCGCGGTCCGGCGGCTGTGCGTCGCGGGGTCCTGCGGTCGGGGTGAGCGGGCTGGCGTGTGAAGTGTGCCGGCTGGACCTCTGGGTTTCGGCGCTTGGTCCGGCCTGTGCGACTTTCATGGGGGCGACCCGCCGGGCCGCACGGCTTGGCGGCTGTGGTGTTGCGGGGTCCTGCGGGCGCGTCGGGTGGTGCGGAGTGCGGAGTGCGGAGTGCGGAGTGTGCCCGCCTGGGGTTTCGGCTTCCGGTGCTCGGCCTGGCCGTCCGCTGGCCGCACGGCTCGGCGGCTGTGGCGCTGCGGATCCCTGCGAACGCGTCGGGTGGGGGCAGCGTGCTGGTCGTACCCGCCATGCCGCTGACCTTCGGCGCTCGGCTCGGGTGTCCGACCGCCTGCGCGACCTTCGCGGACATGCCGGCGTTCGGCCGGGCTGCCCGCCGGACCGCGCGGCTTCCCGCGCAGCCCGGCGAACAACTCACGTCAGCCCGGCAGCACCGCCGGCAGCGAAGCCAGCGGCACGTGGTGCTGCCCCGCGTGGACGTCTCGGTCCCGCAACCCGCCTTGCGGAACCGGTCGCGGGAACGAGATCTTGACGACGTTCAGCGACGGGATGCGGAAGATCTGGACGTCCTGCGCGCGCACGTCGTAGAGCCGGGCGACGACCTGCTCGTCGATGATCTCGGGCGTGGCGGCCAGCGCGTAGCCCGCGTCGTCGCGCATGAACAGCTCCATCGTGACCCAGAACGGTCCTGCGTTCTTCGACCGGACCTCCAGCGCGAGGTCGCCGAACGTGGGCTGCTCAGACATGGGCGGGAGCCTTCCGGTGCTCGATGCGGAACATCTCGGTGGGGGATCGGGTGTCGACGACGTGCTGGAGCACGAACTCGTAGACGGCGCCGCGTTCGGTCTCGGCGGGTGAGGTCGCGAACGCCAGGCTGGGCAGGTAGGCCATGTCGGGCGTCGGCAGGTGCAGCATCAGCGGGTTGGCCACCTTGGCCACGGCGGTCGCGAGCTCCTGGGTCGCGGCGCGGACCAGCAGCACCACGGCGATCTCTCGGGGCGGGTGGCTCGCCGGGTCCAGCTTCCCCAGCACCGCGTCGTAGCCGTAGCGGCGCAGGTCGAACGAGTACTCGGTGCCGTCGAGGCCGAGCGTCTGCGCGACGCGTGAGGTGAAGACCTCGACGAACAGGTCGGTCCACGCCTCGATGTTCGCGAGGATGTGCTCGTCGCGGATGGCCGTGAACGACATCGTCTCGTAGCCGGTGGTCCTGGCGCCCTCCAGCTTGACCGTGTGCTGCTCGGCCGGGTGGAACCGCGAGCCCTCGACGCGGACGATCCGGTCGTCGACGGCCGTGTAGACGGCGTCGGTGACGTCGAGCTCGCCCGCGGGCTCGCGCATCCGGAACGGGTTCACCGTCTCGTAGAGCATGTGCGCCGCGACGGAGATCGGCGTGCACGCGGCTTCGGGGTCCAGCGGTTCGATGGTGAAGCCGGTCTGGTCGATCGTGGCGAGCACGCCGCCCGTGCGCGGGTTCGTCGTGCACTGGCCGCCGCACTCGACGATCTTCGCCGCGTGCCAGGTCGGGCCGGGCGGCATGCCGTGCATCAACGGGAACGCCGCCGCGACGGCGGTGTCGGTCGCGCGGCCGGCCAGCACCACGTCGGCGCCCGCGCGCAGGGCTTCCTCGATCGGCTCGTGACCCATCATGCCGACGATGTGGGTGCAACTGTCCACAGTGGCCTCGTCGAGCTCTGCCGCGGGCGCCAGCGGGTGCACCGCTCCGTCACGCAGGCGTTCGTTGACGAAGGCGGCGTCCTGCTCGCTGTAGATCGTGGCGACGGCCAGGTCGAGCTTCTCCTCGCGCAGGACGTCGTCCACGATCGCGGCGACCCACTCCACGCCAGAGTCGGTGCCGCTGGTGCCGCACGACCCGACGACGAGCGGGATGCGGGCCTGGGCGGACGCCCTGAGCAGGATCCGCAGGTCGCGCTTGACGGCCGCGGCCGTCGTCTTGGCCGTCCCCGACCCCAGGTAGTGCGGGCCCGAGTCGGTCGAGCCCGCGTCGACGGAGATGACGTCGGCGCCGAGCTCGAGTCCGCGGTCCACTGTGGACTGCGCGAACCCTGCGCCGAGCATGCCCGTGGGCGTCAGCACGCGGACTGCTTTCATGAGCGGTGGTCCTTCCGGTTCTGCGGTTCTGGAAGCGGTTCTAGTGGTGTGGCCCGGGACGTTGCCGGGCGAATTCGCGGTCAGGCGGACGCATCGGGGTGCCGCGAGGTGTCCTGCTGAGCGTGAATCACCCAGCCGACGTTCTGGGTCGCGCCACTAGAGAGAGGTGGTGTGACGGCGGCTGATCACGGCGGCACGCAGGACGACCGCGGTCGCCACCGCGGTGAGCAGCGCGATGTCGAGGAGCATGAACCGCCACCCGGTGACGTCGACCATCGCGCCGACGATGCCGGGACCGACGAACCCGCCGGTCGCCCAGCTCACCGTGTAGAGGGTCGTGTAGACGCCGATCACGCGGGCGGACGGCGCGAGGTTCCACAGCACGACGGCGGCGTTGATCATGAACCCGGCCGCGCCGACGGCGGCGACGCAGAACGCGACGACGGTGGTGGCGGGAGTCGGCACGAGCGTGCCGAAGGCGAGTGCGACGCCGAAGACCACCATGCCGATGGTGATCGTCCGGATGCGCCCGATGCGTTCGGCGAGCAGCGCCGCTGGGTAGGCGGCGGCGAGGAACGCGATGCCGCTGGGGAACGTCAGCGACCCGGCCTCGCCCCGCGTCAGGCCGAGCGTCTCCATGCCGTACGGGGTGAACAGCGCCCGTGAGGAGAACCAGGCCGACCCGAACAGCAGGACCGCGCAGATGACGAGGAGCCTGCTGCGGTTGGAGTCGCGGACGATGTCCTTGAGCAGGTCGCGGAGCCGGACGTCCTGCTCGTCGGCCGCGGTGTCCTCGACGAGCGCGGCCTGGTAGGCCCGCGACCTGTTGTCCCGCACCCGTGAGACGAGGACCGCCGTGCACACCAGCATGAGCAGCGCCGGGACGGTGAACGCGAGCTTCGGGTGGTCGTCGACCAGCAGCGCGCTGACGAGAGCGGACACGAGGACGGTGAGACCGGAGGCGATCTTGACGAACGCGTTCGCCCTGCCACGCCGTTCCGGCTCGATGAAGTCGGGCAGCAGCGCCTGCGCGATCGGCTTGAAGGTGTTGCCCACCAACGCGTACACGAAGATCACCGCGATCAGCGCGGGAAGCGCCGTGGCCAGCGGGATCAGCGTGAACAGCACGGCCGCGAGCGGCATGCCCACCGCCAGGTACGGGATCCGGCGCCCCCAGCGGGTGCGGGTGTTGTCGGAGCGGTTGGCGATCCAGGGCTGCACGAAGATGCCGAGCAGGTTGTCCATGCCCATGACCAGGCCGACGAGCGCCGTGCTCGCGATGTGCTCGCGCAGCAGCGGTGGCACCTGGGCGTCGTAGAAGTCCCAGGTCGCTTCCTGCGCGAAGACGGCGAGCGCTACGTAGAACGTGATCCGCCGGGTGGTTCGCCGGTCCGCCGGCGTGGTGGCGATTGTGGACACAGAAGCCTCCGTTGGCTTGTGGGCCCGCTCACGGTAAGATGCTATAGCAAAATCGTCAAGCAATAGCCTAGCTGCTGGTCGTAGGATCCGTGGTCGTGACGGTCGACGATGATCCCCGCGAGACGCTGGCCGACCGCGCGTACCGTTCGGTCCAGAGGGCCATCGGCACCGGTGAGCTGAAGCCGAACGAGAAGGTCACCGAACGGGGCCTGGCCGAGCGGCTGTCGATGAGTCCGACGCCGGTCCGCGAGGCCATCCGCCGCCTGGAGCAGGACGGCCTGATCACCAGGACCGGCCCGCGCACGGTCGTCGTCGCGGACATCGGTCTCGCCGCCGTCGAGGACCTGGCGGAGGTGGAGATCGCGCTGCGCGGCCTCATCGCCCGCTTCGCCGCCCGGCACGCGACCCCGGCCCAGCTCGACGCTCTCGACGCGGTCCTCGACGAGGCGGACGACCTGCTGATCGTGATCAAGCAGCGTGTCGCGGAGGGCCGGCCCATCGAGAAGCACCTGAACGTGCTCCTCGACGTGATGCAGCGCTTCAACGACGCGGTCGCGGCGTGCGCGGGCAACGCCGTCCTGGTCAGGCTGCTGGAGCAGACGAGGGTGTTCACCAGGGCGGAGCGCAGGACCAGGACGCTCGAACGCGTCCTCGCCAACCACGAGCGGAACCTCGCGCGCTACGCCTCGCACCGCGCGCTCGTGCGAGCCCTGCGCGCGGGCGACCCGGTGACCGCCGAACGGCTCGCGATCGAGGACGTGGCGGCGGGGCTCGACGACCTGCGCCGCGAGCCGGGTCAGGTGCCGGAGTCAGCCGGCTGAGAGCGGCACGCTCCCCACGACGGCACCGTTCTCGTCCAGCACGCGGATGCTCGGCACGTCCCGCGCGTCCACCGAGAGCACGATCCGCGGCCTGCCCTCCGAGTCGTTCAGCGCGAGCACCGAGCCGTCACCGGTCGACCACACCAGCTCGACCCTCGTGGGCATCGGCGGCGTCTGCTCGACGGGCAACGACGGGTCGGGCATCTGCTTGAAGAACAACGCCGTCGCGCCGTGCGGGCCCTGCCACTGGGTGCCGAGCGTGATGGCCTGCGCGTTGACGTAGTCGAGGGAGAAGCTGGCCTGCGACGCTCCCGCCACGACGCCGCCGCGTTCGTCGCCGTTCTCGTCGTTGAAGATCAGGTAGGTGCCGCGTTCGGGACCCTGGCGCTGGTCGGCCGGGATCACCCTGCCGCCGATGAGCACTGGCGGGCGCCGGGTGTCCGCGAGCACGCGCTGGCGGCCCCGGTAGTCGCGCACGGTGAAGGCCGGGCGGACCTCCTCGCCGCGGGGCTCGGCGGTGGCGGGCGGGGTCACGACGGCGGTGGTGGCGGTGGCGATGGCGGCGCCGCGGAGCGCGGCGCGCCTGGACAGCGTTGACATGCGTGCGAGTCAACCGCCGCATCCGCGGCTGATCACTGGGGCGGACCGGTGTTGTCGTGGTGGTGCTGCCCCCACCTCCACCGGATCCGCGTCCGTCGGCGGTGGCGCGGCAGGCGGGCGGTCCGGGTCTTCGAGCCGGCCGCCGCCCGTTCCTCCGCGTGCCGCCGTGGGGCGCCCTCGGGTCAGCCGGTCTGGCGGTCGTCGGCGGCCGCGGTCTGGGTCAGCACGGCGACGGTCTGCTCGAGTCCCCGCTGCACCTCGTCGCCCTGGGCCTCGCGGACGCTGTGCAGGCTCACGGTGATGCGCGACCGTCCCGGCGCCACCTCTTCGACCTGCAGCTCGCCGTGGTAGTCGTCGGGGCCCTCGGCGCCCCATTCGAGCGTCCGCCGTTCGGCATCCGGCCGGACCCACGCCTCGCCCTCGACGTGGTGGCCGTGCACGTCGGCCTCCACGTGCACCTGCTCACCGCCCTCGGGCTCGGCCGCGGTCATCTGCGGGAAGTAGCGGGGCAGGTTCCTGGGCTCCGCCAGGAAGCCGAACAGCGTGTCGGCGGGGATGTCGGCTTCCGCCGTGTGCGTGTAGGTCGCCATGACAGGCCGGGTACCCCGGTCCGGTCAGCCGCAGACCCGCTCGATCAGGTCCTGCCAGCTCGCGATCAGGTCGTCCACGACGGTGCCGGGGTGCGGCGCGCCCGAACCGTCCGGCCCCTGCAGGTACAGCAGCACCGGTCCTTCCAGTGCCGCGACCAGCTGCAACGCCAGTGTGCCGCTCGCGGCCGCGTCCGGCACGGCCTCGCTCAGCAGCATCTGCACGTGGAACAGCGACGGGCTCTGCTGGATGGGCTTCGGCTGACCGGTGTCGAGCGTGGCGCGGGCCAGCGCCGTCCGCGCCACCAGGAACTCGAGCCGCGCCTTGCCGAACGCGACCAGGCGCTCGACCGCCGGCGCGCCGGGACCGAGCGGTGGTGGTCCGCTCATCAGCTGTTCCTGGAACCGCTTCTCCTCCTCGTCGAACAGCGCGAAGAAGATGCCCGCACGGGTGCGGAAGCGGCGGAACACGGTGCCCTTGCCGAGTCCCGCCGCTTCCGCGAGGCCGTCCATGGTGACCTTGTCGACGCCCAGCTCCTCGACCATCCGCCTGGCGACGTCGAGCAGGTGGGCGCGGTTGCGCGCCGCGTCGGCCCGCTCCTCGCGAGGCCGGTCCAGCGGTAGCGAGACGGGGTCCACGGCCTGAACGCTACCCGCCGGTCGCGTCCTCTCAGGACCGCTGCGCGAGCTGCCGCTCCCGCAGCGGTGCGAGCGCGGTGCTCCAGGCGACGAGCTCGTCGAACAGGGTCGCCAGCGTGGCCGCCTGCACGTCGGACGGCGCGAACGTGGTGAAGCCCTCGAAGTCGTGGAACATCGACAGCGACACGCTGGTGCGCACGTCGGCGAGCTTGAGCTCTCCCGCGATCAGCCGGAGGTGCTCCACGGCCCGCGCCCCGCCGACGCCGCCGTAGGACACGAAGCCGACCGCCTTGTTGTTCCACTCCGCGAAGAGGTAGTCGATCGCGTTCTTGAGCACGCCGGAGGTCGAGTGGTTGTACTCGGGCGTGACCATGACGAACCCGTCGAAGCTCGCGATCTTCGCCGCCCACGTCTTGGTGTGGTCGTGCTGGTACTGGCCCATCATCGGCGGCATCGGCTCGTCGAGGTGGGGGAGCGGGAAGTCCTTCAGGTCCACCAGCTCGAACGTCGCGTCGGTGCGCTGCTCCGCGTTCCGGAGCACCCACCTGGCCACCTGCTCGCCGTTCCGGCCGGGGCGCGTGCTGCCGATGATGATCCCGATGTGCGTCATGTCCTCAAGTCCTTTGCCGAGCCGCGAATTAAGCGGACTATCCCCCGCTTGTGTGAGTGGACTTTACCCCGCTTGTTCGCGGCCCGGTCGGTGGCCTGGGTCACCTCAGCCGAGGAAGCGGCCGATCGCGACGAACGCGGCGAGCAGCAGCAGGACCACGTTGCCGGGCAGCGACTTCGTCTCGCCCAGCTTGAGGTGCACGCGTGCGGCGAGCACCTGCACGATCACCAGCCCGACGGCGGCGATCGGCGTCAGAATCGGAGCGATGCCGGTCAGCCACGGCAGGACCACGCCGATCGCACCGAGGACCTCGATGGCGCCGACCGCCTTCACCGCCCCGTCCGACATGTCCTTCGCCCAGTCGAAGCGGCCGGACGCGACCATCCGCTCGCGCGGCTGCACGACCTTCATGACGCCGGCGGCCAGGTAGACCGCCGCCAGCAGGCCCTGCACCACCCACAGTGCGATGTTCACCGAGTTCTCCAATTCTTACGATTTGTAAGTAGCCTCATGATCTGTATGCATCGGAGGCGCTGCAAAAGGCACACGGATGTATGTGTCCAGGACGGGAGGTCCGGCTGTGACGGGGTTCACCCGTGGTGAGGGATGTCCGTCGTCGATGAGGGACGGCGGCGTGGTCCGCGAGGTGCTGGACCGCATCGGCGACAAGTGGAGCCTGCTGGTCGTCGGCGCGCTGAGCGAGGGCCCGCTGCGCTTCGGGGAGCTGGAGAAGGAGGTCGCAGGCATCTCGCAGCGCATGCTCACGCTGACGTTGAAGCACCTGGTCGAGGACGGCCTGGTCAGCCGCACCCCCTACGCCGAGGTGCCGCCGCGCGTCGAGTACGAGGCGACGGAGCTCGGGAAGACGTTGATACCGCTGGTGGTCGCGCTCGCCGAGTGGGCGCTGGAGCACCGCGACGAGATCAACGCCAACCGCCGGTCCCTGGTGTAGGACCGGGTGGTCACGCCGGCCAGTTGAGCAGGGCCGTGTCCGCGATCTCCTGCAGCTCCGCACCGCCCACGCCGCTGGCGGCCTGCACCGAGATGCCGAACGCGACCGTCATGACGTACAGCGCGAGCTTGCCCGCGTCGGTCCCCGGCGGCAGGTCGCCCTCGTCGACGGCGCGCTGGAACCGCGTCTCGAGGAGGCGGCGGCCGTTGTTGCGCCAGTCGGCCAGGATCTCGCGCGCGGGCTCGCCGCTTCCCCCGGCCGCCAGTGACCCCTGCACGCCCAGGCATCCCGCCGGGCAGTCCGGGCGGGTCGTGGTCCGCACCGCGCCGGTGAGGAACGCCCTCGCCGCGGCGAGGGCGGTCGGCTCCTCCACTGCGCGCAGCGCATAGGAGGCCGGACCCTCGTCGTAGCGCGCCAGGGCTTTGCGGAAGAGCTGCTCCTTGTTGCCGAACGCCGCGTACATGCTCGTCTTGGTGATGCCCATGGCGGCGGTGAGGTCGGCGAGGCTCGCGCCCTCGTAGCCCTGCCTCCAGAAAACCAGCATGGCCGCCTGCAACGCCTCGTCCGCGTCGAAGCCCCTGGGTCTGCCGATTGCCGTCACGTCCTCAGTCTACCCCTTCGGTACCGATTGGTTTGGAAGTGCTACGGTGGTTTTCGGTACCGATCGGTACGGAACACGTGGAGGAAGCAATGGCACAGTTCGAGGGCAAGACGGTGGTCGTGACCGGCGGGAGCAGCGGTATCGGCCTGGCCGCCGCCCGGCGTTTCGCCGACGAGGGTGCGCACGTGTTCATCACCGGCAGGCGCCAGGGTGAACTCGACGCGGCGGTGGAGCTCATCGGCGACGCCACCGCCGTGCGAGGTGACGTGGCCGATCCGGCGGACCTGGACCGGCTCTACGACGCGGTCCGCGCCAGGGGCAGGGGAGTGGACGCGCTCTTCGCGAACGCCGGGATCGGCGGGTTCGCGTCGCTGGAGGAGACGACCGAGGAGCACTTCGACCACCTCTTCGGCATCAACGTGCGCGGCACCCTGTTCAGCGTGCAGAAGGCGCTGCCCCTGCTCAACGACGGCGCCGCGGTGATCGTGAACTGCTCGGTCCGCGCCGACGACGGCGTCGCGGCGTTCGGCACGTACGCGGCGACCAAGGCCGCGCTGCGCTCCTACGTCCGCACCTGGGCCAACGAGCTCAAGGACAGGGGCGTCCGCGTCAACGCCATCTCGCCCGGCACGATCGACACCCCCGCGCTGGCCGGCCTGTCGGAGGAGGCGAGGGCGGGTTTCGCGGCGAACGTGCCGATCGGCCGGATGGGGTCGGCGGAGGAGGTCGCCGACGCGGTGGCGTTCCTCGCCTCCGGTCAGAGCAGCTTCATCGTCGGCGCCAACATCTACGTCGACGGCGGCGAGAACCAGCTCTGACGCTCACCGCGCCGCGAGCTCCTCGCGGATCACGGCGACGAACCCGTCCACATCGGACTCGGTGGTGTCCCACGAGGTCATCCACCTGACCTCGCCCCTCGCGGAGTCCCAGTCGTAGAAGCGGACCTGCTTGCGGATGCGTTCCACGGCGTCCGGCGGCACCGTCGCGAAGACCGCGTTCGCGGCGGTGTCCTGGGTGAACGCGAGACCGGGCAGCGACCCGTCGGCGATCCCGGCCTCCAGCGCGGCGCGCAGCCTGGCGGCCATCGCGTTCGCGTGGGCGGCGGTGCGCACGCCCAGGTCGTCGTCGAACAGCGACAGCAGCTGCGCGGAGGCGAACCGCATCTTGCTCGCGAGCTGCATGGTGGCCTTGCGCAGGTACCGCAACCCGGTGGCGCGGCCGGGGTCGAGCACGACGACGGCCTCCGCGCCGAGCAGCCCGATCTTGGTGCCGCCGAGGCTGAGGACGTCCACGCCCGCGTCGGTGGTGAACTCGCGGAACGGCACACCGAGCGCGGCGGCCGCGTTCCACAGCCGGGAGCCGTCGACGTGCAGGGCCATGCCGCGCTCGTGGGCGAACTCGGCGAGCGCGCGGATCTCGTCCGGCGTGTAGAGCGTGCCCATCTCGGTGGTCTGCGAGATCGTCACGGCCAGCGGCTGGGCGCGGTGCTCGTTGCCCCAGCCCCACGCCTCGCGTGCGACCAGGTCCGGGGTCAGCTTGCCGTCGGGGCTCGGGACCGGCAGCAGCTTCAGGCCGGTCATCCGCTCGGGCGCGCCACCCTCGTCGACGTGGACGTGCGCGGTCGACGCCGCCACGACGGCGCCCCAGCGCGGCAGCACGCTGGTCAGCGACAGCACGTTCGCCCCCGTGCCGTTGAAGACGGGGAACACCTCCGCGCGCTCGCCGAAGCGCTCGCGCACGACCTCCTGCAGGCGGGCGGTGTACACGTCGTCGCCGTAGGAGACCTGGTGGCCGCCGTTCGCGGCGGCGATCGCCGCCATCGCTTCCGGCAGCACACCGGCGTAGTTGTCGCTCGCGAAGGCCCGCCAGCCCGTGTCGTGGATCGTCATGACCACCAGTATCGCCCGTTCGGGGCAGTGATCATTCCCCGCGTGCAGTAACGATGTGAGTGACCGTCACGACCCGTCGGGTATGGGGCGACTGGCCGTTCAGGCCGTGCACGAGGCGCGGATCAGGGTTCGTTGTCTGGCGGTCCTGTTCCTGACGATGGCCGTCGTGCACAGCGCGCTCGCCGCCGCCGAGCGGGTCGCGTGGCCGGTCGTCGTGGCCATGGCCTGCTTCGGAGGCGCCTTGGTGCTGGAGCGGCTCGTCATGGCCTGGGGAGCGCGGCGGCGTGACGCCGCCCGGCGCATCGTGCGGGAAGGTCTGGCGGAGGTTCCGGAGGTCAGTCGTCGTCCCGGTCGCCGCCACCCCGGTGCGCCCCCTTGCCCGGCTCCGGTGCCTTCTTCTGCTCCGGCGGCTTTCCGAGGTCCTTCTGCTTCTCGCCTTCGGGCTTCTCGATCTTCGGTTTGTCGTCGGCCTTCTCCGTGACCTGGGCGGGCACGGCGACGACCGGTGCCTGCGTCTGGGTCTGGTTCTGCGGTGAGTTCACCGGCGACGCCGGCGCCTCGGTCGTGACGGGCGCGTTGGCGGCCGGCGGGGTGGACTCGGCGGGAGGCGGCGGGGGGATGACCACGGCGGCGATGCCCACCGCGGCGAACAGGGCGACCGCGACCGGGCCGACGAGCGCGTGCCGCTTGCGCAGGACCGCGCCGACCCGCGTGGGCGGC
>JASLAV010000737.1 GCA_030146905.1 Lentzea sp.
GGCTGCTGCCGACGCTCGCGATCTCGGGGTTGGTGAAGACGGTCGCGGCGACGGTCTTGAGCTTGATCGGGCTGACGCCCTCGCCCAGCGCGTGCCACATCGCGATGCGACCCTGCATGGCGGCGACGGAGGCGAGCAGCAGCACACCGGTGCAGTCGCCGGCCGCGTAGACGCCGCTGACGTTGGTCCGGCTCACCCGGTCGACGGGGATGTAGCCGCCACGTCCGAGCTCGATACCGATCTTGTCGAGGCCGAGGTCGCTCGTGTTGGGCACCGAACCGACGGTCATCAGGGCGTGCGACGCCTCGATCGTGCGACCGTCTTCCAGGTGGATCAGCACGCCGTCGCCGGTGTTCTCGACCTTGTCCGCGCGGGCGTGCTTGACGACGGCCGTGCCGCGCTCGGCGAACACGTCCTCGAGCACCGCGGCCGCGTCGGCGTCCTCGTGGGGGAGCACCCGGTCCCGGCTGGAGACCATCGTCACCTTCACGCCCATCTCGGTGTAGGCGCTGGCGAACTCGACACCGGTGACGCCGGAGCCGATGACCGCGAGGTGTTCCGGCAGCTCAGGGAGGTCGTAGATCTGCCGCCACGTCAGGACGCGCTTGCCGTCCGGCTCCGCGCCCTGCAGGACGCGCGGCGTGGCGCCCGTCGCGATCAGCACCACATCGGCGTCGAGGATCTCCTCGTCACCGTCCGCGCTGATGGCGACGACCTGGTGCTGCGCGAGCCCGCGGGAGTCGTCGGCGAACTTCGCCCGCCCGTTGATCAGCCGCACGCCCTCGCGCTGCAGCCGCGCCCGCACGTCGGCGGACTGGGCCAGTGCGAGGCCCTTCACCCGGCCGTGCACCACCGGCAGGTCGACGGCCGCGTGCTCGTTGTTGGTCTGAATGCCCAGCTCACCGGCGTTGCGGAAGGAGCTGCGGGCCCCCGCCGACGCGATGAAGGTCTTCGACGGCACGCAGTCGTACAACACGCACGCGCCACCGGCACCATCGTTCTCCACCACGGTCACGTCGGCGCCGTGTTGCGCCGCGACCAGGGCTGCCTCGTAACCTGCGGGTCCGCCGCCCATGATGACGATGCGGGTCACGATCAGTTCCCTTCTGCGCGCTTGCTGGCCGGGACAACCGTACGCGTTGCCCGAATCGCGCGTGTCGTCAGTACCGAAAGCTGATCGTCGTGTCGCTACGCTGTCGGACGTGCCGCTCTATGCCGCGTACGGGTCGAACATGGATCCGAACCAGATGATGGAGCGAGCCCCGTACTCCCCGCTCGCGGGGACCGGTTGGCTCGTCGGTTGGCGTCTGACGTTCGGTGGCGAGGACCTCGGCTGGGAAGGCGCCCTCGCGACCATCGTCGAGGAGCCTGACCAGCAGACGTTCTGCGTGCTCTACGACGTCTCACCCCGCGACGAGTCGCGGCTCGACCGCTGGGAGGGCGCGCTCGGTCTGTACAAGAAGATCCGCCTGCGCGTGCAGACGCTGGAGGGGTCCGTGGTGGCCTGGCTCTACGTCTTGGACGCCTACGAGGGTGGTCTGCCGTCTGCCCGGTACATCGGTGTGGTGGCTGATGCCGCCGAGGCCGCCGGGGCGCCGGGTGACTACGTGAACGACCTGCGGACGCGGCCCTGCCAGGGCATCGGGCCCTGATCCTGCCGTTCCGGCGTTGTCGGGGCGTCCCGTTCCAGCGTGCTTCGTCGGGGCGTCCCGTTTCAGCGTGGTCGCTTTGTCGTGACGCGCGTGCTCACTGGGCCGCGATGCGATTGGGGCGTGACTTCGGGGCCCTTCCGAGGCGCTGAACGGGCGGGAAAGGTCGGATACTCCGCACCCGCCCGAACACGGCGTGGCTCGGCGGACGGCTCGCCTTCGGCATTGCGGGTGTGAGCTGACCCTGCGGTCAGGAACCCGCGGCCTCTGCCAGCAGCTCCACCAGGTGGTGGTGCATGCGGCGGTAGTCGATCGGCGTGATGGTCGACCAAGGTGGCTGACCCTCCGAGGCGCGCCGCATCTGCAGGTAGCGGCCCTTCGGCGTGTCGAAGAACGCGACCACGCGGTCCGGCCTGACCCGTTTGCCCCACTTGTCCCGTGCGGCCGCGCCGAACTGCCCGCGGTTCGAGGCCTCTCGGACCATCTCGGCCAGCATGTGGGCGTCGTCGGCGCGCAGGTGGCCTCGCAGTGCCTCTTCCAGTTCTTCCGGGGAGGCTGCCGAGGCGGCTGCTGCGTCCAGGTCGGCTGAGGGCAGGGTGATCGAATGGCCCTCGCCTGCTGGGGCCGTGGGCAGGGCCGTCAGGGCCTCGCGTGGCAGGCCGTCGGCTTCTGCGGGGCGCAGGACCAGCTGTTCGTTGTCCAGGACCGCCAGCACGCCCGCGTGGCCCTTGCCCGCCGCCAGGACTCTGACGCTGCGCTCGTTCAGCCACATGCGGGCGTCGACCTCCTGCTGCGGGCGGTTCATGACGTGCAGCAGGTCTTCCAGCGTCGGGTCCAGTGAGCGCGGACCGCCCAGGCCTCGTGCTCCCAGCTGGTGCCAGACCTGGTCCTCGATGACCCTGCGTTCCTCGCGGGTCTTGCCCGGTGAGGGGACCTTCAGGACCAGCGGCATCGTCTCCAGGCCCAGGTGCTCCCAGAGGACGTCGAACTCCAGCGTCGAGATGACCACCGGTTCGCGCGTGTCGCTCATCCCGACGTCCAAGCCGAACAGAGTCATCAGTCCGTCGTGCTCTCCCCGATCACGGGCAGCGCGTAGCTGCCCACGCCGTAGATGTCGTCGCGTTCGCGCAGGTAGTCGGCGGCCTTGTGCTCCAGGTCCTCCTCGTCCTCGCCCTTGCGCGGGCCCATGCCGCCGAAGGGGTCGAACGACTGGGGCATCATCGGCACTGCCCGGCGGTGCACCTGGTCGTTGTTCTGCGAGGCGGCCGTCGCCATCGGGCCCATGGCGGACCCGTTGGCGTTCGCGACGGTCGCGGTGTGGCCCTGGTTCATGACCGTGCCCATCGCGGCACCGGACGCCATGGTCGCGCCGTCTTCCATCTCCTTGGTCTTGCCGGAGTCGTCCTGCGAACCGGAACGGCTCGAACGCTGACCGGGGACGCCGACGCCCGCGGCACCCGTGCCACCGGGACCACCGGGGCCGCCGGTACCGGTCGGCGTGACCGTGGTCGAGTTGCCCTTCGAGGTCACGACCGGAGCCGTCGTGCTGGAGGTGCGCGTCGAGGAACCCGGCGTGGAGTTCGTCGAGGAACCCGTCGAGGAACCCGTGGTGCCGCGCGGTGACGTGGCCGAGGCGGATCCGCGCGTGCCCGAGCCGTTGCGGCCGCGCGTGACGCCACCGGACGTGCCGTGCGGGCCGACGCCCCAGACACCGGCCGTACCGATGGTCGCGCCACCGCCGTGGGTGACGCCGGTGCCGCTGATCTGCAGCTGAGGCGGCTGGGTGAACTGGCCCAGCGTCGAGGTGTTCGCGGTCGTGGACGACGCGTAGGTGGTCATGACCTCACGGGCGCGGCGCTCGGCGGCGTCCTGGGCCGCCTCCTGCTTCTCGTGGTCGGTCTGGCCGCCGAAGAGGTGGGTGAGGCCGGTGACCAGGGCACCCGGCTGTTCCGCGGTCACGGCGACCGGTGCCGGCATGTCCGCGCGGGCCTTCGAGACGTAGCCCGCCTGCAGCTCGGCCGAGTAGCGCATGACGTCCGCGCCGGTGCGCGCGCCGTCCGCCCACGCCGCGACCGGGTTCAGGCCCGACTGCGCCATGTCGGCGGCCTTGCCCGACCACTTCGCCCCGGACAGCGTGATGCCGCTGTGCAGGTCGTCGTTGATCTCGGTCAACGCGGCGGAGACGCCCTGCCAGCGCTCCATCGACGCGAACGACGCCGAGGCGCCGGGACCCGCGTGGATGCGTTCGTACAGCTCCTTGTGGCTGTAACCCTGCCAGCGGTGGTCTGCCATGGTCAGCACCCGCTCTTGTTCATCATGCCGGTGTTGTCGCCCTCGACCACGTTGTACTGGCGCTCGATCTGGTTGAGGTTGTCCATCGCGGTCTTGAGCTGGCGCTGGTAGTTCAGCAGCGCCTGCAGGGCCGAGTCGCCGTCGGCGATCGACCTGTCGTTGAACTTCTCGGCGGCCTCGTGGCTCACCGGGTCACCCGCCCACGGGCGGACGCGGAACTCGGTGACGGCCATCTCGATCTGCTTGTCGAGCTTCGTCAGCGCAGCCGAGAACGTGTTGCGCAACGCGGGGATGGCCTCCGGTTCCACGTTCAGCTGATGCTGGACGGGTGGCGAGGAGTCAGCCCCGCTGCGTCCTCCTGGCGGCATCGCGAACCTCCGGCGATCGTGCGTACAAGCGCGAGGTCACTCTAGCCACCGAAGGTAACGCTGTGGAGTGCGATCAGTGACATCCGCCCGTGTGGGTCAGCGCTTCTGGAGCAAACTGGCCATCACTGCCTCCGCCACCCGCTGGGCACCGAGGCATAGATGATCTTGTTGTACCGCAGTGGAATTGCCTCCGTCGCGGAACATGACGTCGACGAACTGCCCATCAGCAACGTCTATTTCCACATTGCAGACGTCGTGCACGTCAGGTGTGCGGACGGTAATCGCCGCGAATCCCTCGATCGAGCCGACCGAGTAGTCGACCTGAGCGTTCTCCGAGAGCCACACGTCCGCGCCCGAGACGAGCACGAGTGCGATCCTCGCCACATTTCCACTCGTGGTGCTCCTGATCGTGCACGCCTTGGCGCCGCCGAAGCTCGTCTCGACGTACGCGCTGGGCGGGTTGTCGAGGCTCAGCGACGTGCGCTGGTCAGAGGTGAGCACCGCGCACGGGTCCACCGCATCGAGCGGCACCTCGCGCGGCCGCTGCGGGAAGTCCATCCGCGAGACCGTCGTGGTCGGCGGCGGAGGCGGTGGCGGCGGGGTGGTCAGCGAGCTCTGCCGGGGCGCGGCCGTGCAACCGGCCAGTGCCACCGCGACGATCAGGAACGCCGGGGTCCGCATGGCGGGTCACCGTAGCTGCTCCGGGTGCGGATCTGTCGCCAGTCGTGACCACAGCAACTCGTCGACGCGCTGGTCATCGATGATCTCGCTGTCACGAAGACGACCCTCCAGGGTGAATCCGCACTTCTCCGCGACCCGCTGTGACGACTTGTTGAACACCGAGTGCTTGTAGACGATCCGGTGCATTCCCTCCGCGCCATAGGCCCAGCTCAGCGCCGCGGTGAGCGCCTTCGGCAGCACGCCCTTGCCGCGGTGGGCCGGATGGGTCCAGCAGGACACCTCGGCGGAGGCGAGGTGGCGGTCGATGTTGTGGATGACGACGCCGGCGACCACGTCGGCGCCGACCGCGTCGCAGACCGCCCACGACCAGCGGAAATTCTTCTCCCAACCCAGAGTCATGTACTGGATGTACATCTCGGCGGACGGCTCACCCAGAACGGTCAGGCGGTACAGGTACCGCTTCGTCTCGGGGTCCGCGTAACTCTCGACGAGAGCCGGCACGTCGCTGACGCGGTCGTCGTTGCGGAAGGCGCGCAGGTAGTACTCACCCGCGTTGATCTCTACTGGCTCCACGGCGGAGAGGCTAGCTCTCGGCAGCGACTGCGGACGAGACTCGCAGGACAGGGCCTAGCTCTCGGCGGTGAACCCTTCGTGGCGCTCGGCCAGGTCGTCGAGCTCGTCGCGGTGCGCAGAGGCCGGCGTGCCGTCGGGGGCCGTGGTCAGCTCGACCACCCAGTCCACGTCCTCGGCGTCGTCCTCGCCCGCCAGCATGTCCCTGTGCACCGCGCACGGTCCCCAGCCCTGCTCCAGCAACGACGCGGCCAGCTCCTCCGCCTCGTCGCGGTCCGGCAGGATCAGCAGCACGGTCGCGGGGATCAGCCCGCGCACCGCCAGCGCCCTGCGCAACGCCGCAGTGTCCGGCACGTGCACGCCGTCCAGCCCGGCCTCACTCGCGGCGGCGGCGTTCTCCGCGGAGTCGTCGCAGAACACCCCGGTCGGGTAGCCGAGCTCGTCGAGCACCCTGCGGTAGATCGCGAGGTCCGGCTTCGCGAGACCGAGCCTGGCCGAGTTGAAGACCGCGTCGAACTCCGAGTCCAGGCCGAGCAGCGCCAGGTCGTCTTCGAGGCGGGTGGTCGCGTTGGACAGCAGCGCGACGAAGCACTGGCGTCGCGCGGCCCGCACCAACGCCAGCGCCTCGGGAATCACCGAACCGACGACCGCCCACGCGTCGACCTCGTGGCGCGGCACGACCTGGGCGATCGCGTCGTGCCACTCCTCGTCGGTGATCCGGCCGGTGACGGCGCGGTGCAGCAACGACGGCTCGAAGGCGACCTCGGCGATCTGAGGTGGCGTCGGCTCGTAGGAGCGCAGCACCCCGTCGAGATCCAGCAGCAGCAACGGTTTCAGCGTCGCCGCCCGTTCCACTGCCCCCACAGGATCGCCACGGCGGGGATGAGCAGGAAGATGAACGGGTTCCTCACCAGCACGAAGAACGCGATCACCACGGCCACGCCCACCACGGGGATGACCGCGCCCTCCCACTTGCGCACGGGCGCGCGGGACGGCTCGGGGAACATCGCCATCGGGGTGGCGAACTGCGGCCGCGGGTCCGGCAGGTCGTAGAACAACGCCATCAGGTCGCCGCGGGTCTTCGCGGTCGTGATCTTCGCCGACCGCTCGCCGTACTCCTCGATGTCGATGCGGCCCGCGCTCATGTGCTCACCGAGCACCTGCAACGCCTGCTGGCGTTCGGTGTCACCGATGCGGATGTCCCTCGAGGGGTCGCTCACGAACGCAATCGTAGGTGAGCGACCCGGGTGAACCGCCGCGCCGCCCGCGGATCACATCCGCGGGCGGCCAGGCGGGTCAGTCCTTCAGCTCGCAGATCACGGTGCCCTGGGTGATCGGGTCGCCTGGCGCGGCCGCGAGACCCGTCACGGTGCCCGCCTTGTGCGCCGTCACCGGGTTCTCCATCTTCATGGCCTCCAGCACCACGACCAGGTCGCCTGCCTCGACGGTCTGCCCGTCCTCGACGGCCACCTTCACGATCGTGCCCTGCATGGGCGCGGCCACGGCGTCACCGGACACGGTCGCGGACCCGCCGCCCGCGCGCTTCGGCTTCTGCTTCTTCGCGGACGCGGCGGCCGGGCGTGCGGCACCCACCGCGAGGTCACCCGGCAGCGACACCTCCAGCCGGCGTCCGCCCACCTCGACGACCACGGTCTGGCGCGGCGTCTCGTCCTCCGCGGACTCGGCGCCGCCGGAGAACGGCTCGATCTGGTTGTCGAACTCCGTCTCGATCCACCGCGTGTGCACGGTGAAGCCCTCGGGCTTCTCGGCGGTGAACGCCGCGTCGCGGACGATCACGCGGTGGAACGGCAGCACGGTCGCCATGCCCTCGACGACCATCTCGTCCAGTGCGCGGCGCGCGCGAGCCAGTGCCTCCTCGCGGGTCTCGCCGGTGACGACCAGCTTGGCCAGCAGCGAGTCGAACTGCCCGCCGATCACCGAGCCCGACTCGACGCCGGCGTCCACGCGGACACCGGGGCCGGACGGCGCGACGAACTTCGTCACGGTGCCGGGTGCCGGCAGGAAGCCGCGGCCGGCGTCCTCGCCGTTGATGCGGAACTCGATCGAGTGCGCGCGGGGAGCGGGGTCCTCGGTGAAGCGCAGCTTCTCGCCCGCGGCGATGCGGAACTGCTCGCGCACCAGGTCGAGGCCCGTCGTCTCCTCCGACACCGGGTGTTCGACCTGCAGGCGGGTGTTGACCTCCAGGAACGAGATCGACCCGTCGAGGCCGACGAGGTACTCGACCGTGCCGGCGCCGTGGTAGCCGGCCTCCAGGCAGATCGCGCGGGCGGAGGAGTGGATCGTGGCGCGCTGCTCGTCGGTCAGGAACGGCGCGGGCGCCTCCTCCACCAGCTTCTGGTGGCGGCGCTGCAGCGAGCAGTCGCGGGTGCCGACGACGATCACGTTGCCGTGGGTGTCGGCGAGGACCTGCGCCTCGACGTGGCGCGGCTTGTCCAGGTAGCGCTCGACGAAGCACTCGCCGCGGCCGAACGCCGTGACGGC
>JASLAV010001287.1 GCA_030146905.1 Lentzea sp.
CCGGGCTGCGGGAAGCCACCGCTCTGCGGTCCCTGCGGACCCGGCTGCTGGCCGTAACCGGGTGGCGGCTGCTGGCCGTAGCCCTGCTGGGGGAAACCGCCGCTCTGCGGTCCCTGCTGGCCGAACGGGTCCTGCTGCGGCTGGCCGTACTGACCCGGCTGTTGCTGGCCGTAGCCCGGCTGTGGCTGCTGGCCGTGGCCCGGTTGCTGCGGCGGCTGCTGCCCGTAGGGCCCTGGCTGCTGCGGCGGGTATGTCATCGAATTCCCCCGAAGGTGATCATCTGTGATTTGCGCGGTGATTTGGCCACAAAGGGCCCCGTTCGGTGAACAGGGCCCTTTCGGGAACCACGGTCACCGGGTTGTGGGAACCTGGAAGTCGGGCAGGTTGAGGTCCTTGGCGAGAGTGCAGAACTTCCAGTCGCCCGACTCCTTCTTGAACTTCACCGTGGTGTCGAACGTCTTGGACTCGGTGCCCATCGTCACGGTGGTGGAGACACCGACGTCCGCGGTGTCGCCGGACACCTTCGCGTCCTTGACGTTCACCTTCGGCGAGGGCATCTTCTTGAGCTCCTCCGCCAGCTTGCGCTGCTCCGGCGTGAGGTTCTTCTCCGCCTGCTCGGCCTCCTTGAGGGCCTCGGCGCAGGCCATCGACTTGGCCTTGCTCTCGTCCTTGGCGGCGCTCGCGGCGTAGTACTGCTCCGCGACCTTCTTGACCTCGGCCGCCTCGTCGCCACCGCCGGAGTTCCCGCTCTCAGGGGACGACGAGTTGCCGGAGTCGTTGCCGCTGAACAGGACGGCGGCCGTGATGCCGCCGCCGACGAGCACCAGCACGCCGATGACGACGCCGATGATCAGGCCGGTGTTGCTCTTCTTCGGAGGCGGGGGACCACCGAACCCGCCGGGGCCGGGCTGGCCGTACTGCGGCTGGCCGTAGGGGCCCGTCTGGGGTGGTCCGTACGGGCCCTGCTGCGGGAAGCCGCCGCTCTGCGGGCCCTGCTGGCCGAACGGGTCCTGCTGCGGCGAGCCGTACGGGCCGGGCTGCTGGCCGTAACCGGGTGGCGGCTGCTGGCCGTAGCCGGGCTGCGGCTGCTGGCCGTGACCCGGCTGCTGCGGCGGCTGCTGCCCGTACGGCCCACCGGGCGGCGGCTGCTGCCCGTAGGGACCGGGCTGCTGCGGCGGGTAGGTCATCGAAACTCCCCCGATGCGGATGAGGTGATCGTTCTGCGGACATTGTGGTACTTCGGTGACCGGCTCGCGGCCGAAATGAACCCGGCGACACCCGCGCACATCATCTGCGGCTGCCGGACAGCCCTCCGAAGGCGGTGCCCGATAACGATTGTGGCAACTCCACCGGAAATCGAGTGCGATGCACTGCGCTGTCGGGGTGGTGCGCCGGACGCGTCGGCGCAACCACCCGGTTGGCCGCACGCCGGCCGGTCCTGCCGGAGGCCCGCTCGAGCGCGGACCCGGACGTGTGAGAACGGGGTGAGTCGCGGTGGGTGACCACCGATCGGATCAATCGATGGTCCACCTGGTGGGACGGCGGCGGATCGCCGCTCGTCCACGGCCCGCGAGCCGCACCACACGTGTCCGCGGTCGCCCGAGGGTGGTCGCGGACTGTGGGGACCGGGCGGTGGCCCAGGTGCTCCCATGACCCCTCTTCCCGGGTTTCTCGCAGGTCGGCGGCGTGTCGCGAGACGAAACGCCGACGGTGGCTTCCGAGACGCACGGTAGCGGGTGAGCGGTGGCACAGAACACCGAGATGGAGCAGTCGACCCCTGTTGGAGGCGTTGCCGTTGCGTCACACGAGCGAAGATGATGTTGTGGGTACCCCATTTTGTCGGTGATCGCCGGTACCGTAATCGGTACGAACACGGGAGGAGGGTGCCGACATGCAGCACGGTCATCCCGGCAGCCAACCCGATGAGGGTGGCGAGCTGAACCAAGGCAACATTTCTGCTGAGCTGACAGCGCAGATCAGGTTCCTAGAGGACGAGATCGCGTCGTTGCGTCGCAAGCTGACCGAGTCGCCGCGGCACACGCGGTTGCTCGAGCAGCGCTTGGCTGAGGCGACTGAGCGCGTCAGCCAGCTGACCGAGCGAAACACGAAGCTCATAGACACCCTCCGCGAAGCACGAAGCCAGCTGCTCGCGTTGCGTGAGGAAGTCGACCGGCTGGCCCAACCCCCCAGCGGGTACGGCGTCTTCATGGCGCGGTTCGACGACGGGACGGTGGACGTCTTCACGTCCGGCCGCAGGATGCGGGTCGCCGTGTCCCCGGCGGTCGAACCGGAGAAGCTGTCCTTCGGCCAGTCCGTGCGCCTCAACGAGGCGCTGACGGTCGTCGAGGCCGGTGGGTTCGAGCGGTCCGGTGAGGTCTGCTCGCTGCGAGAGGTCCTCTCCGAAGAGGGAGACGACCAGATCGCTCGTGCGCTGGTCGTCGGCCACGCGGACGAGGAGAGGGTGGTCTGGCTCGCCCAGCCGCTGCTCGACTCGCCGCTGAAGCCCGGCGACTCGCTGCTGGTCGACTCGAAGGCGGGCTTCGCCTACGAGCGGGTCCCCAAGGCCGAGGTCGAGGACCTCGTGCTCGAGGAGGTCCCGGACATCGACTACAGCGACATCGGTGGCCTCTCCCGGCAGATCGAGCAGATCCGCGACGCAGTGGAACTGCCGTTCCTGCACGCCGACCTCTTCCGCGAGTACGAGCTGCGCCCGCCCAAAGGCGTGCTGCTCTACGGCCCTCCCGGCTGCGGCAAGACGCTCATCGCCAAGGCGGTGGCGAACTCGCTGGCCAAGAAGGTGCGGGAACTCCGCGGCGAGACCGACAAGCAGGCCAAGTCCTACTTCCTCAACATCAAGGGCCCCGAGCTCCTCAACAAGTTCGTCGGTGAGACCGAGCGGCACATCCGCCTGATCTTCCAGCGGGCTCGTGAGAAGGCGTCCGACGGCACCCCCGTGATCGTGTTCTTCGACGAGATGGACTCGATCTTCCGCACCCGTGGTTCGGGCGTGTCGTCCGACGTCGAGACGACGATCGTGCCCCAGCTCCTCGCCGAGATCGACGGCGTCGAGGGTCTGGAGAACGTCATCGTCATCGGCGCCTCCAACCGTGAAGACATGATCGACCCGGCGATCCTCCGCCCCGGCCGACTCGACGTGAAGATCAAGATCGAGCGACCGGACGCCGAGGGCGCGAAGGACATCTTCAACAAGTACCTGACGCCCAACCTCCCGCTGCACGCCGACGACCTCGCCGAGTTCGGCGGGGACCCGAAGGCCTGCATCGAGGG
>JASLAV010000890.1 GCA_030146905.1 Lentzea sp.
GGCCCACCGGCAGGCTCCTGTCCGTGGCGGCACGCGTCGTCGAGAAGCGCTTCGAGGACTTCCTGGCGACCCGCGGCCTCACCCACGCCGGCTTGATCACCCTTCACCACCTGGCCGACGGCCCGCGCTCGCAACGCGAACTCGCCGTGCTCTGCCGCGTCACCGACCAGACCATGAGCCGCACGATCGACCACCTCGACCGAGGCGGCCACGTCGTGCGCAGCCAGGACACCAAGGACCGCCGCCGGACGTCGGTGAAGATCACCCCGGCGGGCCGCCGCGCCCTCGCCGCAGCCCGCCGCGAGGAGCGCGAGTCCGACACGCTGCTCGGCGCCGTCGACGACTACGACCACTTCCGGCACCAGCTGATCGCGCTCATCGCTGCGGCGACGTCCACAGAGGACCAGCGCCCGCAGTAGGACGTCCAGCAGGCACTTCAACCTCACACCTGGCGCGCTCCGCAGGAATCCCTGACCACCAGCTGAGCCGGAAGAACCACGGGCCCGTCCGGCCCACTCCCGGTGATCATCGCCATGATCGCCTTGGCCGCCGCCACCCCGAACCCCGGCTTGTCCTGCGCCACGGTCGTCAACGCCGGTTCGACCACCGAGGCGATCTCGATGTCGTCGAACCCGACCAGCGCGAGGTCCTGCGGCACCCGTAACCCGGCAGCACGGGCCGCGAGCAGCGCACCGACCGCCATCTCGTCGCTCGACGCGAACACCGCGGTAGGCGGCTCGTCCAGAGCCAGAAAGCGTTGCATGGCAGCGGTTCCGCTCGCCCGGTAGAAGTCGCCGGCGACGACGTAGTCAGCGCGCGGCTCGACATCCGCGTCCCGCAACGCCTCGCGGTAGCCCGAAAGACGGGCGTCGGACGGCTGGTTGCCGGGTGGGCCGGTGATCGTGGCGATCCGCGAGTGGCCGAGGCCGAGGAGGTGCGCGACGGCCGCTCGGGCGCCGCCGGCGTTGTCCGACGTGACGTAGGTGGCCCGGGGTCCCTCGACGGCCACGTCGAGCGCCACGCAGGGGACTCCGGACTGGGCGAACGCTCCGAACGCCTCGGCGTCGGAGCCGCTGTCGATCAGGACGAGCCCGCCGAGGTGGTGGCGGCGGGTCATGTTCACGTAGCCGACGGGGTCCGCGAGTGACGCGCCCACCTCGCGGGCGTCGCCGCTCGTCGCGAGCATCAGCAGGTGGTAGCCGTGCGCGCTCAGCGCGGACTTCAGGCCTATCAACAGGTCCTGCAGGTACGGGTGCCGCCAGCCGGGCCTGCGGTGGTCGGTGTCCCAGACCAGTCCGATCATCGTCGACTGCTTCGTCGACAACGCGCGAGCGGACTCGTTGGGCCGGTAGTCCAGCTCTTTCGCGACGCGCAGCACGCGTTCTCGCGTGTCCTCGTTCACCGTTTCCGGCTGGTTGAAGACGCGCGACACCGTCGCCACGGACACGCCGCAGAGCTGGGCGATCTCTCGCCCGGTCGCCATCGGACCTCCCGTTTCACCGTAAGCGGTTACATGGACCCTAGGAGCCGCACTTCTCCTAGTCAAACGCTCGCGGCAGTTGATCTGTTTATCGTTTCGTTACTTGACTGGAGGCGTGTAACACCGCTGTCATAGGCGCCACACAAATCTTCCCGGAGAACTTCTTCTCTGGTTCAGCGCGCCCAAAATTCGACGGAGGCCAGGAAAATGCGCCCCAAAGCACTCGCACTCGGCTGCGCCGCCCTGGCGACAGCCGTGGTGCTCAGCGGTTGCGGCAGTGACACCGCGTCCGGTGGCAAGACCAAGCTGACGATCGGGCTGTTCGGCAACTTCGGGTACGCCGAGCTGCTCAAGGAGTACGCCGCGGCGCACCCGGACGTCGAGATCTCGGACCGCACCGCGTCGTACTCCGACCACCACAAGAACCTCGCCGCGCACCTCGCCACCAGCAGCGGCGCCGCGGACATCGAGGCGGTCGACACCGGCTACGTCAACCAGTTCAAGGCCACGCCGGACAAGTTCGTCGACCTCAACACCAAGGGCGGCGACCAGCTGAAGGACCGCTGGCTGCCGTGGAAGTGGGAGGGCTCGCTCAGCAAGGACGGCAAGCAGATCGGTTACGGCACCGACATCGGTGGCCTGGCCATCTGCTACCGCCGCGACCTGCTGCAGAACGCCGGGCTGCCGGCCGACCGCGACCAGGTCGCCGCGCTGTGGCCGACCTGGCAGGACTTCATGGCAGCGGGCAAGAAGTTCCAGGAGAAGGCGCCCGAGGGCGTGAAGTGGTTCGACGGCGGTCCGACCGTGCTCAACGCCATCGTCGGTCAGGCGTCCGTCGGCTACTACGACAAGTCCGACAAGATCGTCGTCGGTGAGAACAAGGAGATCAAGGCGGGCTGGGACCTCGTCGTCGACGGCGTGCAGTCCGGGCTGTCCTCGAAGCTGCTCTACTCCACGCCCGTCTGGAACACCGGCTTCAAACAGGGCCAGTTCGCGACCGTGACCTGCCCCGCCTGGCAGATGGCCAAGATCAAGGACCAGGCCGGTCCGGAGGCCGCCGGCAAGTGGGACGTCACGTCCGTGCCGGGCGGTGGCGGCAACTGGGGCGG
>JASLAV010000357.1 GCA_030146905.1 Lentzea sp.
CCGACGCCGCGAGGTCTCCGGCGTCTCGAACAGCCGGCGGTAGAGCCGTTCCACGGCGGCGGCGACGTTCGGCCAGGTGTGGCGGGCGTGGACCCGGTCCACCGAGGCGATCCCGCAGGAGGTCCTGAGCGTGTCGTCGTCCAGCACCGAACGCAGTGTGCGCGCCAGGTGCTTGGGGTCGCGCGGCCGCACGAGGACACCGGTGACACCGTCGATCACGGCGTCGGTGAGTCCTGGGACGGCCGTGGCGACCACGGGCACGCCGCAGGCCATGGCCTCCAACGGCAGGACGTCCCACGACGGGCGCGAGGGCACGCACGCCACCACGTCCGCCGAGCGCAGCAACGTGGGCATGTCCTGCCGTGCGACGTGTCCCAGCAGCTTCGTCCTGTCCTCCACGCCCAGCCTGCGTGCCCAGCGGGTGAGCCGGTCCGCCTCGCCGGTGTGCGTACCCGCGACTACCACCTCGACGTCCGGCAGCCTCGGCAACGCCGCGACGAGGTCGGCGACGCCGTTGTCCGACAACGGGTCCACGACCGTCACGACGCGGCGCAACGCGGTGCGGGCTGCCACCGGGCCTTGGGGCTGGAACAGCGTGACGTCGACGCCGCGCGCCGCGAGTGCGATCCGCGGGCGCGGCACGTTCGCGACGGCCAGGTCGAGCATCTCGTCCTCACCGCACGCCAGCACCAGCGCCGCTTCCCTGCCGACCAGCCGTTCGACGTCCGGGCGCTGACCGAAACCGTGGAACGTCTGCACCACCGGCAGTCCGTGCGGTTGCGCGGCGAGCAGCGCGGCGAGGCCGGACCGCCAGAAGTGCGCGTGCACGAGGTCCGGCTGCTCGCCGTCCCACTCCGCGCGGAGGGCGTCGACGAAGCCGCCCAGGTTCAGGTCGTCGTCCCCCGTGAGGCGCCGGTGGTGCACCCTCACGTCATGTCCTCGTGCCGCCAGGGCCGCCGCCAGGTCGGTGACGTGCGCGTCGCGCCACCCCGGTAGGTCGTTGGCGGACACCATGGCGATCTTCATCTGCCCAGGGCTGAGTTGCACAGCAGCTACCTCCACACGGTCCTCGCGCCGAAGGGCTGCCTGCTGAACCCGTCTTCCCGAACGTAGCCCACCCCGCCGAGAGCTGCCTGATGAACGATGTCGATCAGGCGATTCCGCGCAGCAGGACCTCCAGGGCGAAGTCGAACCGCTCGTGGTCCTCGCCGGAGTTCAGCTTGTCCGCGTGCTCGACCGTGTGCGGGAAACGGCTCAACGGCAACATCTTGAGCCGCGCGACGGCCTCCTCCCTGTCGACGACGCGGGCGTCCTCGTCGTGGTCCGGGTGCCGCCGCAGCGACGCCTCGTACGTGTAGGCGCTGACGTACAGCAGCGCGGCGTCGATGGCCCACGCCGCCGCACGGGGCTCGACACCTCCGGCCAGGAAGATCGCCAGCAGGCCCTCGGTGATCCGGAGCGTGTCGAGGTTCTGCGGAGGGGCGGACAGGGCAGCCCGCGAGATGCCGGGGTAGTGGAGGAACTGGTCGCGCAGCTGCGCGCAGACGTCGAGGACCTGGGCGCGCCACCGCGCGGCGTCGGGGGCCGGCAGCGACACGGCCCTGCTCAGCGCGCCGATGAGCAGGTCGTCGAGCTCGGCCTTGTTGCGGACGTGGGCGTAGAGCGAGGCAGGGCCGGTGTCGAGCGCGGCGGCGACGCGACGCATCGTCAGCGCGTCGAACCCCTCGGTCTCGACCAGCCGCAGCGCCGTCATGACGATGCGGTCGACCGTGATCGGCTCCTTGCGGGCGGGTGGCTGCTGCTCCAGCGCCGCGATCTGGGTCGCCCACTCCTCGCGTGACGCGCCGCGCTTGCTGTTCATGGCACCACCCTACCAGTTGACACGAACGCTGTTCGTCCGTAGAACGGTGTTCGTGTCTACTTCCGTCCTCAGCCCTCCGCGATCGCTGCGAGAGGCCTGGATCGCCCTCACCGGCCTGTCCGCCGTGTTCCTCTTCGAGATGCTCGACAACTCGATCCTCACCGTCGCGCTGCCCACGATCGGCCGCGACCTCGACGCCTCGACGACCGCGCTGCAGTGGGTCTCGAACTCCTACGCGGTCGTGTTCGGCGGACTGATGCTCGTGTTCGGCGCCGTGGCCGACCGGTACGGCCGCCGCCGGGTGATGCTGGCCGGCCTGGTGCTCCTCGGGCTCGCGAGCCTGGCGACGGTGTTCGTCACGTCCGTGAGCGCGCTCATCGTCGTGCGGTCGGTGATGGGAGTCGCCGCCGCGATGACCACGCCCGGTTCCATCGCGCTGGCCTTCCGGCTGTTCCAGGACGACGACCTGCGCGTCCGCGCGATGACGTTGATCTCCACCGTCGGCCTGGCCGGCCTCGCCGTCGGCCCGCCGCTCGGCGGTTTCGTGCTGACCGTCGCCCCGTGGCAGGCGTTGCTGCTCATCAACGTCCCGATCGCGGTGTTCGCCCTCGTCGGCATCGGGCGCGGGATCGCCGCCGACACCGGGCTGCACCGCTCCCCCGCCGACGTCCCCGGCGGGATGCTCGGCACCGCGACCATCGTGCTCGCGCTGCTCGTGCCGACGTTCTTCGTCGAGGCGGGGCCCGGATCGTGGTTGCCCTGGGCCGCAACGATCGCGGCGGTCCTGGCTGCCGTCCTCTACGTCGTGCGTGCGCGCACGGCTCGCCATCCACTGCTTGACCTCCGGCTGGTCGCACGGCCGTTGGTCGCCGGCGGTCTGGCGTACAAGGCCGCTACCGGACTGGCGGCCGCGGGCCTCACCTACCTCGTGACGCTGCAGCTGCAGCTCGACTGGGGGTGGCCGCCCGCGCTCGCCGCCGCCGGGATGCTGCCGCAGGTCGTCGTGCTGATCGCGGCGGGACCGGTGGTCACCCGGTTCGTGCGCGGGGCGGGGCTCGACCGCGCCGTGCTGCTGGGTTCGCTCTGCGTCGTGGCTGGACTCGCCGTCTACGCCCTGCTGGGACGTCTCGGCTACGCGCCGGTCGCCGTGTCGCTGGTGCTGGTCGCGATCGGCATCCGCGTGGTGGGAGCGGTCGCCGGCGTCAACGTCCTGAAAGGACTGCCGCAGGACAGGACGTCGATCGGGGCCGCACTCGTCGACACCGCGTCGCAGGTCACCTCCGCCGCCGGGGTGGCGATCAGCGGCACCGTGCTCGCGGCGCTGTTCACCGGCTCGATCGCGCGGCCGGGGTGGAGCGCCGGGCAGACGGCGCAGTTCGAGCAGGCGGTGACGATCGGAAGCCTTGTGCTGACGGCGATGGCGGCCGCTCTCGTCGGGTGGGCCGGCCTGCGCACGCGCCGTGCGTCAGCTGACGCGCTCGTCGACCGTCCATGACCGCGTCCGCGAGCGGTCGAGGAACCGCGCCTCGTCCTCGGCGAC
>JASLAV010000913.1 GCA_030146905.1 Lentzea sp.
GGGGAACGACTTCGGCCGCGCGGGCGACCGGGGCCGACATGAGGAGAAGGAGCACGACCAGGGCCAGTGGCTTCATGACCCTTGGTGTTCCCCGGGCTAGAGATCACCACGCAGCAGGCTGTCGATGTTCTCCGGCGGGCCAGGCCGCGCGAAGAACCAGCCCTGTCCCGTGTCGCATCCCAGCCGCAGCAGGCGAGCCGCCTGAGCGGGTGTTTCCACGCCCTCCGCCGTGACTCCCAACGACAGCGCGTGGGCCAGTTGCACCAGCGTCGCGACGATCTGCGAGTCGACGGGGTCTTCCTCGTTCTCCGCCCGCAGCCCCTCCATGAACGAGCCGGCGATCTTCAGCTCGTGCACGGGCAGGTGCTTGAGGTAGGCCAGGTTGGAGTAGCCGGTGCCGAAGTCGTCGATCGCGATGCGGACACCCATGTCGCACAACGCCCGCAGCGCCTCCAGCGGCTCGTCGGCGGTGCCCATGATCGCCGACTCGGTCAGCTCCAGCTGCAGGTGGTGCGGCGGCAGCGCGCACTCGTCGAGGATCCGCTTGACGTCGCGGACCAGCTCGGGGTCGCGGGACTGCCGCACGGCGAGGTTCACCGACACGAACGGTGCCGCGTCGCCGAACTCGACCAGCCAGCGCCGCGCCTCCTCGCACGCCTTGCGCAGCACCCACCGCCCCAGCGGCACGATGAGGCCGGTCTCCTCCGCGAGCTCGATGAACCTGTCCGGCGCGAGCCGCCCGAACTCCGGGTGCTGCCAGCGCACCAGTGCCTCGACGCCGGTGACCACCGCGTCCTCCAGCCTCACCAGCGGCTGGTACTCGACGTAGAACTCACCGCGTTCCAGCGCCCGCGGCATCGTGGCCGACAGCGTGAACCTGGCGACCTCCTTGGCGTTGCGGTCCGGGTCGTACAACGCCCAGCGCGCCTTGCCGTCCGCCTTCGCCCAGTACAGCGTGATGTCCGCGTCGCGCATGAGGTCCGCCGACGTCGTGCCGGACAGCTCCCGTTCGACGATGCCGATCGACGCCGACACCGACAGCTCGTGGCCGGCGATGCGGATCGGCGCCTCCAGCTCGGTCAGCACGCGGTCCGCCACGTCGACGATGTCCTGCTCGCCGGAGGAACCCTCCACCAGGATCACGAACTCGTCGCCGCCCATGCGCGCGACGAGCTTGCCCTCGCCCGACACGGAGTGGTCGAGCCGCCGGCCGACCTCGACCAGCAGCTGGTCGCCCGTGTCGTGGCCGAGCGAGTCGTTGATGACCTTGAAGCCGTCGAGGTCGAGGTAACAAAGACCAGCGCGCTGGTGCTTGCCGCGGTTGTTGAACACGCGCCCGAGCCGTTCGAGGAACAGCGCGCGGTTCGGCAACCCCGTCAGCGGGTCGTGCAGCGCCTGGTAGCGCAGCCGGTTCTGCAGCAGGTGCCGGTCGGTGACGTCCTCGATCATCGCGACCTGGTACTGCGGCTCGCCGTGGTCGTCGCGGACCAGCGACAGCGTCAGGTGCGTCCACACCTGCTCGCCGTCGGCGCGGTGGAACCGCTTCTCGGCGCGGTAGTGGTCGCACTCGCCGGCGATGAGCTGGTCGTAGAGCCGCCACACGCTGCCCGCGTCCTCGGGGTGCATGAGGTCGCGCACGTTGTACTGGCGCATCTCCTCGACGCTGAACCCGAGCATGTCCTGCAGCGCCTGGTTGACGTCCAGTATCCGGCCGTCGATGGCGGCGATGCCGATGCCGATCGCGGCCTCGGTGAACATCGCGCGGAACCGGGCCTCCGACGCCCGCAGCATCGCCTCCGCCTGGTCGCGGGCGTCCAGCACGGCCGCCCTGATCGCCTCCTGCTCGGCGAGGGTGCGTTCCCGCAGCGCGCGGGCGTACCCGGCGGCCAGCGAGCCCTGCAGGGCGGCGAGGCGGGACCGCAGCCGTTCGTCGCCGGGGAAGCCCAGCTCGGTCAGCAGGTCGTCGCCGAGCAGCTGGACGGTGCGGCCCAGCGTGTCGGTGCCGGTGAAGTGCGCGTCGACCAGCCTGGAGCCGATCTCGTAGCCGGGGGCGGTGCGGAACGGGCTCGCGAACAGCGCCTCGACGAGCAGCTCGGTGAGGTCCTGCAGGTGCTGGGCGACCTCGGCCCTGGTCATGGGCACGTAGCTCGATCCGATGACGGCCGTTGCCCAGCTGCGCGCGAACGCCTCGGCACCGGCCAACACGGCCGGGTCCAAAGGAGGGCGGTCCTCGCGCACCCGCTGGTCAACCCGTTCGGTCATCTTCTCGGCCCTAACGCCACGAACGCGCAGCATACGGGCGGTTGCGGTGCGGAGTCACCTTTAAGCCTTACGGCCTATGACGGCGAAGCCGGGAAAACGTTTGCCCGCGTCGTCGACGTCGTCCGGTGACTCCGGGTGCCACGCGGGTACGCGCACCACACCCGGTTCGACCAGCGAGAACCCGTCGAACAGGCGGGCCAGCTCCGCCGGGTCGCGCAGGGTCAGCCGCATGACGGCACTGTCGTAGATCCTGCGGGCCTCGCGCGAGGCGGCCGACTCCTCGTGCGCCTCGTAGCCGGCGTGCGACACGGCCAGGAAGCTGCCGGGAGCGAGCCGGTCGCGGTAGCCGGCGATGATGCTCCGCGGGTCCTCGTCGTCGGGCACGAAGTGCAGCAACGCGATCATCAGCACGGCGACCGGCTCGTCGAAGTCGAGCTGCTTGTCGACCTCCGGCGAGTTCAGCACGCCTTCGAAGTCGCGGACGTCGGCCTGCAGCACGCTGACCCTGCCGTTGCCGTTCAGCAGCGACCGGCTGTGCGCGACGGCGACCGGGTCGATGTCGACGTAGACGATCCTCGCCTCCGCGTCGGCGACCTGCGCGATCTCGTGCACGTTGCCGACGGTCGGGATGCCGGAGCCGAGGTCGAGGAACTGCCGGACGCCCTGGCCGAGCAGGTAGCGGACCGCCCTGCGCAGGAACGCGCGGTGGTTCAGGACGACGCCGCGCAGGTCGGGCATCGCCTCCAGGGTCTTCCGCGCTGCCGCCCGGTCGGCTGCGAAGTTGTGCGCACCGCCCAGCCAGTAGTCGTACACACGCGCGACGCTGGGCCGCTCCAGGTCGATGTCACCCGGCGCCCAGTTCGGCCGCTCCACCCGCTTCACCCCACCCGCGTTCGGACCGTTCGGACACATCATGCACCCGCCGCTTGGCAGAATGCCGACCCCGTGAGGAAAAGTTTGCTGTTGTCGACCGTGCTCGCCTCGATCGGCGTGTTCCTGCTGGTCGGCGGCGTGCTGCTGCTGGTCGACCCCCGCGCGCCCAAACACGAGGCGATCAAGACCGGTGGCCTCGCGGGAGGTGCGGTCGTCGCGCTGTACGCGCTGTGGCTGAACGACCGGCGGCGCAAGGTCGAGGAGGC
>JASLAV010000916.1 GCA_030146905.1 Lentzea sp.
GCCAACGTCGTCCTCGCCGGTGACCTGAACGACTACCAGTTCTCGCCCGCGCTCAAGACGCTGACCGGTGACGGCAACCTCAGGGCGCTGATCGAGACGCTGCCCGCGAACGAGCGGTACAGCTACGTCTTCGAGGGCAACTCGCAGACGCTCGACCACCTCGTGATGAGCAAGAACATCACGCGCTTCAGCTACGACGTGGTCCACGTCAACGCCGAGTTCGCCGACCAGGCGAGCGACCACGACCCGCAGATCGTCCGCGCCCGCCCGTCCACGGGCGACGCGAACGTCGACAAGGTCGTGTTCGCCCTCGAGGACATCCTCGACTGCCTGAAGAAGTAACTCCCGCTACCGCCGCCGCGTCATCCCGACGACGCGGCGGCGGCAGCAGCGGTGGCCGCGATCACACCGGCCTGGATCGCCTCGACCGCCCTGCGCACGGCGTCGCCCGCCCAGTTGCCGGCGGCGATGTCCTTGGCCCGCCTGGTCATGTCGCGCTTGTCGCCGTCGACCACCTTGTGCACGGACTTCACCGCGTGCAGCAACGTGATCAGCGCCCCGGTGCGCGCGTCCGCACCGCGATAGCCGAGCACGACCTCACCGACCGCCTTGCGCACCCCGCCGGCCGCGGCCTCGTCGGTGATCACGTAACCCTTGGCGGGGAAGATCCCGAGCACCTTGCGTGCTTCCACGCGCACGACACCACGGGCTTCGAGCTGTGCGGCGACGTTGTCGCGCACCTTCTTCCGCAACCGCTCCACGGCACGCTGGGGCTTCATCGGCTTGTCGAACCTGCCGATCGCCTCCCGCAGCACCGGGTCCTTCAGCGGCGTCGGGTCGACGACCTGGAGCTTCTTGCCGTTCGGATCGAACGCGATGCGGCCCGAGTTCACCAGTTCGATGAGCACGGCACCGGCGAGCGCGTTCTCCGCCGACGAGCCGTCGACGCGCAGCTTGCCGTTCGCCTGGTTGATGAACAGCACCATCAGGTCTTCGTGCAGCATCGTGCAACGTTAACGCCAGAAGGGCGCCGAACGGTGGAGTTCGGCGCCCTTCGTGAGCGAGCGGAGGATACGGGATTTGAACCCGTGAGGGGGTGAACCCAACACGATTTCCAGTCGTGCGCACTAGGCCGCTATGCGAATCCTCCGTGGAGAACCTTACCGGACGGGGGTTCGGCGGCCCAAAACGGGGGTCGCCGGAAAAAACTCCGAGGCCCGTGTCGATCTGGCGCCCACCCGCTCGTCGTGATCCCGTAACACCGACCTGAGGAGCGCATTCGTGAAGTACATGCTGATGATCTACGCGGCCGCGGACCAGCAGCCGAGCTGCACCGTCGAGGACTGGATCGCCTACGAGAAGGAGATGAAGGACGCGGGCGTCCTCGTCTCCGGCCACTCGCTGGCCGACCTCGTCACCGCGACCACCGTCCAGGTGGGACCGGACGGCAGGCGCACCGTCACGGACGGGCCGTTCGCCGAGACGCGCGAGGTGCTGGGCGGCTACGACGTCATCGACGTGCCGGACCTCGACGCGGCACTGGAGTGGGCCGCGAAGTGTCCCGGTTCGCGCGACGGCGGGGCCGTCGTCGTGAGGCCGATCGCCGAGTTCGGCCTCTGAGTTCCCGGTGAACGTCGAGCAGGTGTTCCGGGAGGAGCGCGGCAGGCTGCTCGCCACCCTGGTCAAGCGCTTCGGCGACCTCGACCTCGCGGAGGAGGTCACCTCCGACGCGATCGAGGCCGCGCTGCGGCACTGGCCGGTGGGCGGGGTGCCCGACAGGCCCGGCGCGTGGTTGCTCACGACCGCGCGCCGCAAGGCCGTCGACCGCCTGCGCCGCGACCAGGTCTACGCGGCGCGGCTGGCGTTGCTGCAGGTCGAGGTCTCACGCGCCGACGCGCCGGTGGGTGACGTGCTGCCGGACGAGCGGCTGGAGCTGTTCTTCACGTGCGCGCACCCCGCGTTGCCGGAGGAGGACCGCGGCGCGCTGGTCTTGCGCTGCCTGGCCGGCTTCACGACGCCCGAGGTCGCGCGGGCCTACCTGGTGCCGGTCACGACCATGCAGCAACGGATCGTGCGCGCGAAGAAGAAGATCAGCCAAGCGCGCATCCCGTTCCGAGTGCCGGACCCGCACGAGCTCCCGGAACGCCTGCCCGGCGTGCTGCAGGCCGTCTACTCGATCTTCACCGAGGGCTACGCGGCCCAGCGCACCGACCTGGCGGACGAGGCGATCAGGCTGGCCAGGATCCTGCGCGGCCTGCTGCCGGCGGAGCGCGAGGTCACCGGCCTGCTGGCGTTGATGCTGCTCGTCCACGCCCGCCGCGACGCCCGCCCCGAGCTGCTGGAGGACCAGGACCGCACGCTCTGGGACCGCGACATGATCGACGAGGGGAGTGCGCTGGCCGAACGCGCGCTCACGGGCGGATACGGCCCGTACGGGGTGCAGGCGGCCATCAACGCGTTGCACGACGAGGCACCGGACTTCGCGAGCACCGACTGGCCGCAGATCGTGGCTCTCTACGACGTCCTGGCCAGGCTCGCCCCGTCGCCCGTGGTCGCGCTGAACAGGGCGGCGGCGGTCGCCATGCGCGACGGTGCCGCGGCCGGGCTCGAGTTGCTCGACCGGCTGGCGGGCGAGCCGAAGCTCCGCGACTACCACCCGTTCAGGGCTGCCCGCGCCGACCTGCTGCACCGGCTCGGCCGCGACGACGAGGCCGCGCAGGCCTACCGCGAGGCGATCGCGCTCGCGGGCACCGAGTCCGAACAGGACTTCCTGCGCCGCAGGCTGATCGCCATCGAAGGAGAAGCATGATCATGAAGTGGCTGGAGGCCGAACGCGTGGGCGTCGCCGACCTCCTCGACGACCTGACCGACGACGAGTGGCGGCGCGAGACCCTCTGCGCCGGCTGGACCGCGCAGGAGATGGCCGCGCACCTCACCACGTCGACCCGCACCGGCTGGGGGGACTTCCTCAAGGGCATGGCCTCGTCCGGTCTCAGCTTCGACCGCATGGAGGACCGCAGGGCACGGGTGATCGCCGCACGGTTCACCCGGCCGGAGCTGATCGCGCGGATCCGCGAGACGGCCGGTTCGCCGAAACGCGCCCCCGGCGCCGCGCCGATCGACCCGTTGGTGGACTTCCTGGTCCACGGCCAGGACATCGCCCGCCCGCTGGGGCGTGTCAGGCGCATGCCGCCCGAACCGGCGGAGGCAGCCCTCGCGCATGTGATGAAGAGCCCTTTCTGGGGCGCTCGCAAGCGTTTCGCGCGGACCGGAATTCCCGATCTTCCCGCTCCTGACCTGCTGATGCTCGCCACCGGCAGGAAGTTGTCCACAGGTGGGGGCAACTCTGTGGGCAACTCGAACATGCGTTCGATCTAGACCCTTCGCTACACTTGCGTCGGACCTCGTGCGGCACACATCTCGCGAACCTCCCCAGGGCCGGAAGGCAGCAAGGATAAGCGGGCTCTGGTGGGTGCACGGGG
>JASLAV010000950.1 GCA_030146905.1 Lentzea sp.
GCGTGCAAGTGTCACCGGAGCTCGCGCAGGCGCTCGTGCACCCCGACGTCGTGACCCTGTCCCCGTTCAACGAGGCCCAGCGGCGACTCGCGATCAAGATCCGCGACGCACCCGACCTGAGGTTGAGCGGCTACCGCACGGACTGGCGGCGGCAAAGCCTGCTTTTCCTGGCGGCGGCGGCACTTCTGCACCTGGGCAGGACGCTGCACGTGCCGGACGAGCGAAGGACGAAGGAGTGGTGTTTCCACCTCGCGGCCCTTGCCGCGGAACGGTTTCTGACGACGGTGCAGGAGCCGCCAGGCGGGTGGGCCGCCGTTCCTGGCGTCAGCCGGTCCGGCGGGAGTGAGGGACGCCTGATCGGGCGGGCCAGTGACTCGCGGCGCGTCCGTTCGTTGCTGACTGACGGCCAGCCCGGCGTCGCGGTGGTAAGCGGTAAACCCGGCGTGGGTAAGACGAGTCTGCTCGACGAGGTCGTCGGCGCGCTGGTCACAGGGTCGTCCGGGGCGGCGGGCGTCCGGATCACCCGACACAAGGCGCAGGCCGGCGTGGGGCTGGACGCCCACACGTTGATCGACTACATCGAGGGCGGGTCGAATCGAGCACAGCGGCGAGGTTCCGCGTTTGTGCAGTTGCAGGGCGCGCTGAGGAGACTGGGCGAGACTCAGGTGGTTCTCGTCGTCGATGCTGCTGAGAACCTGCTCGTGCCGGACACGCGCACACTTGCTGACGCGGACCTCGACCACGCGCTGGACCTACTCGTCAACGATCCTGACCACCGGGTGAAGGTGGTGCTGGTGAGCCAGCACCCGCTGGAATCGGTGAATGATCACAGCCTGTGGCCGGAGCACACACACCTGGTTCTCCCTAAGCTCGACGCGGACGACTACCGGGCATTCCTGGCCACCCTCGGCCAGGACGCGCGCTGGAACGTGCAGGGCCTCTCGCCAAGGGTTCACCGGTCGCTATACACGAGGTTGCAGGGGAATCCTCGTCTCGGCGAGCTCGCGCGAGCCGTGGTGCTGCTCGACGCGGCAGGCCCGGACCTGCCGGAGCTGGAGAGTCTGCTATCGAAGGAACAACGCAACATGCCGGCAGGTCTGATCCACCGGCTCGTGCTGGGGCTCGACCCGGATCAGCGCAGGGTGATAGAGGCTCTCGTCGTGTTCGACATCCCGGTCCCGGAGACGACGGTGGCCGGCTATCTCGACGCCGAGCCGGCCCCGGTGCAGAAGGCGCTGAATGAGCTCGTGGGGGCCAGAGTCGTTCAGCAGGCGGAGCCCGGTCGCTATCAGCTCCGGCCCCACGAGAGAGACCTGATCAAGGCCGCGCTTCCCGTGGCTGCCACGCGTCCGGAGCGATACACACGCGCCGCAGGACACCTGACCAGTCTGACGACGGACGATCCAGGCGGGGTCGCCATGCTGCGCGAGAGTTTCGCCGAACTGCGTGCCCTGCTCAACGGGGAACAGTGGGCCGATGCCGGGAAGAAGATCGAGGAGCTCGACGATGTCCTGATCGAGTGGAACTGCCGTTACCGGCTGCTCGAACAGCGGCGGAAGGTGGTCGGGAAGCTCGGCACCGAAGACGCCGAGCTGAGGAACCACAACGTGCTGGGCCAGATCTACGCCGCCGACGGGAACTTCGCGAAGGCCCGCGAGGAGTACGAGATCGCGTTGGCACTGGGAGAGGAGTCGGCGGATCTGGCGGTGGTGAGCGTCATGGGGAACCTGGCCACGATGTACTGGCAGCAGAACGAGGTCTTCCTCGCGCAGTGCCAGTACGAGTTGGTCCACGACCGCGCGAAGGTGTTCGGGCGCGACTCCGACCTGATGCAGGCGCTGGCGGGAATCGCGGACTGCAGGCGCCGCAACGGCGACTACGAGGGAGCCATCGCCAACGCGCGAGCGGCTGTCACTCAGTCGAGAACACCAGCTCTTGCGGAGGGGCGGCAGGCACCTCGGGCGACCAGCAGCCGGGTGAACCTGGCTCTGAAGCTCGCGAGGTGGTTCGGCGAGCTCGGGCAGCCCTCCGACGCCGAGGAGTGGCTCCTGGTGGCACGGCAGGAGGCGATAGGCCGCGGCGAACAGCTCGTGCACGCCTCCTGGCTCGACGGGCAAGCGGTGGCGTTCCTCGAACGAGGTGACATCGAGGCCGCACGGGAACACGCTGTGGCGGCCGCGGAACTGGCAGGACTGCAGGGCGACGACGTGATCGTGCTGCAGGCACGCACGACCCTGGCGTTCATCGGCGTCTTGTCCGGTGAATTCGACGAGGCCTGGCGCGAGGCGCGCGCGGCATGGGTGGTGCGGAAGCCGCGCAGGTCTCTGATCGTGCTGGCGCTCGCGGCGTTGACTGCGCATCGCACCGGAGAGGCGGCCAAAGCCAGAACGCTGTTCGCCGAGTTGCACGACGACTCGGCGGAGCGGAACGACCTGAACTCGCGGGACTTCACCGCGTGGGACATGCGGGCCTATGCGATCTGCGGGCAGCACGTGACTTCCGCCGCCGATCTTGGTGAGGCGGTCGACGCGCTTCGGCAGTCCCGCATGATCGTTGCGCGACCACCGAAGCTCACGGCACGGTTACGCGTGTTGGTGGAAGAGCTGGCACCGGGAAACGACGGGCTGCGTCAGGTCCTCGACGTGCTGTGATTGACCTCAGACCTCAGACCTCAGACCTCAGACCCAGCCGTGGCGTTGCGCAGACATGATCGCTTCCAGGCGCGTGCGCACCCCCATGTTGTCGTAGAGCGCCTTGAGCAATCGGTACATGGCCCGCTCCGAGTAGCCGACGTCCTGCGCCAGCTGCTCCACCGTGCTGCCCGCCGCCAAACGCCGCAGCCACGAGAGCTGGTCCAGCGAAGGAATCCGATGATCCGCCGGCGCAACACGGGCGAGCGTGGCCGCGACCTCCGCCGGCATCACGGACTGGCCGTCACACGTTGCCTCGACCACCTGCCGCAGCCGCTCAACCGTGGCGTTACGTGAGATCACCGAGACCGCTCCCGCCCGCACGGCCCTGGTGCCGGTGAGCGCCGACGCGTCGTCGAGGACTGCGATCACCCGGTGTCGCCCGGCGGATTCACGCAACCTGCCGAGGATTTCCCAATCCGACTCGGCACGCACGGTGAACAGAACGACCGACGACCCAGGCTGCCGCACCCACGCGAGCACATCGCTCTGGGCGACGACGGAGTATCCGCTCCCGGACAGGGCCGCGGCAACACCCAACTGGAAGATCGGCAAGGGGTCGACCACCGCGACAGGGATGTCCACCAGCGCTGAGACCCCCTTTCGGACGGAGGCGTCCAGCGAACGGCTCAGCAGGGTGTAGGCGATCATCTCTCCTCCCATGGCCGCGAGGGGTGAAGACGGTCCGAGACACGCCGCCGTTGGCAGTCGTCTGCCAGGCAGGAGTCATGGACCTGCACCGCCGCCGGTTCCTAATGTCGTTGCGTCGCAAGGGAGAAGGGACGGTGCTCATGGTTTACGACGATGACACAGGCAGACCGGCGAACTTCGAGATCGACCCGCCGGGACCGGACAGCACAGGGAACGTTCCGCTGTCTCAGACCGCGCAGCAGATAGTCGATGCTGCGCAGCAACACCCGGACTGGAGCAACAGCGACGTGGCGAAGCACGTGAGCGCCAAAACCACGGAAAAGATCACTGCGGACATCGTGTCGTTGGTGCTGCGACACGCTCAGCGCGACAGCAGGTATCGCAGGTAACGATCCTCACGCACCTAGGAGTTCACGGGCGGCCGTTTTCCCGTGAGGTTCTGACGGGATCGGGAAAAGCAGGGCGACGGCACGGAACTCGAGACCGAGCGCTCGATGGTCGAGCCAGTCGGCGAAGTGGGCGACGTACCCTGCAGCCTGTCGGCACGGGTGCGTGTACCCATGTCCCTTGAGTGAAACATGGAGCGGCGGCAACTCGCCAGCGTGACTACTCGTCGTATCTTCCTGCGGTCAACGGCGTTTGGGTGCTGCATCGAATCCTGCTCGATGTCCCGCCGCCGGTGGTCTCCGGGATGCAATGGTGGGCGCTCGCCAGAGTCAACGCCACTGCTGTGAAGCAAGCGGGAGTGTGCCTCGACGGCTCCGTTTGGATGCTCGACTGAAAGTGCGCGGGTGCTGTGCCAGCGGATTTAGGCGCCGATGGCGGTGTTCTGCTCGGTGTGGCTGCGTTGGTCGGTGCCGCCCAGGGCGACGAAGCGCAGAGCGGCGAACTTAGCCTCGATCCAGTTCAAGCAGGGCGGCAGGTTAGACGAGCTCGTTCTGGTCGTCCGCGCTCCACGCCTGGACGCCAGTGTTGCGGTGCGGCGAAGAGTTGTCGCAGATGACGTACAACTGCTCGCCAGCACACCGCGCCTGCAAGGTCATGAGGAAAGCCAGGAACTCGAGCGCGCGTTGCGCGGTCGGATCCGGCAGAAGAGTTTGCTGGCGGCCAGGTGGAGCGGGGCGAGCATCTGCGTGAGCCCTTCGTAGCGGTTAGCAGATCGCCCGCAGCCGTTTGGCTTGCTCTGTGGCCACCAAGCCCTTCCCATGCGTGGTATCAGGTTCAGCGGTGCGTGTCCGCATAAGCGGCAGCAGACTCCAAAACGAAAAAGTGGGTGAGGATTGAACAATCCTCACCCACTTGATCAACTTCGATGTCCGAGGACGAAGTCGCACACTATTCACCCACGTAACGCTTCCTGGCGCTGGGTAGCCCACCTGGCCCGTCTGGCACATGAGGCCCGTCCCGCGTGGCCGCCACGCGGGACGGGCCTCATGTCGTGGAACTGGGCGCCTCTGCCTGCAGACATGCGACGGCGGGACACGGGACAGCCTTAACCACGCGTGTTCTGGC
>JASLAV010000962.1 GCA_030146905.1 Lentzea sp.
GCCGTCACCCGAGGGATGGAACTGCTGGGCCGCGCCGGCGTAGGCCGCGGCGTTCTCACCGCGGTAGCACTGGACGCGCTGAGAGCACTCCAAGGCCAGCGGGCGGAAGAGGCCGACGATCGCCCGTCCGCGCAGGAATGACTGCCAACACCGCACAGGTGAACGGGTAAGTCGTAAGGCGAGGCCGCGCATTCCACGCGTGCCACCAACCCGCCCGCCGTGCCAGAAAACAGGACCCCCGATCAAACCCGCCGCCGCCCAGGCACAGCGGTCAACAACGTGAACAGGGCAGCGGCAGCCTGCCCCAGCAACAAGAAATCCCGCAAAGACGAAGACATCTCCACCCGGACCTCAGCCCCACCCGCAGGCAACGGCACCCCGACCAGATGCCCCCAAACCCGGACAACAGGCACCTCGACGGAGTCCACGAACACCCGCCACCCTGGCTCGTCCTCAGCGGCAAGAACGAGAACCCGCCCCTCCCCACCAGGAGAAACCCGGACAACCCCGTCAGGCAACGACACGTTGACGGGAACAACCCCGGAAGCAGCCAGCTCCGCACCGGGCTCCCCACCGGTCCGAGCCCGCCGAGCCAGATCAGGGGCCAGCAACACCCCGGTGTCAGCAGCGAACCGCAACCGGAGAACCGGCCGCCCATCAGAAGCGGGAGGCGCCTCGGACACCAGCTCCCCAGCCGCGGCCCGAACCCGGGAAGCAACCTCGGAGGAGGGCAGAACGAGAAACACAACCCCAGAAGAGGCAGCCTGGGCCAACGCGGTCTTCACAACCTCAGGCGCCCCCTCCAGCAAGGAGGAGTTCCACCGCCGCAACCGAGCAGGCGACGACGCGGTGGGCACCAGATCGTCATCCCCGAACGCAGGCATCCGCCCGGCCACCTGCCGCACGGACGACCCGACGATCAGCACAGACCGCCCGGTCCGCTCCAGCTCAGCGGCCAAAGAGGACCCGAGCACCACCCCGCCGTCAGCCTTCAACGGTCCGGACCGGAGATCCAGGAACCCGGCCACGGCCAAGCTGACCAGTGTGACGACACCCACGACGTGGACAGCACGCCGAACCCGAGCCTGCCCGGCGATCCCAGGCGCCACCCCTCGCTGACAAGCGGCGAGCACCACCCAGACGAGCCCCCATGCCAGCACGACAAGAGGCGCACCGGGCCAGGCCTTGAAGGCGGTCACAGCCGCCAGCGCCCCGACGGCCAGCACGATCACCAGCACGCCGGGCAGCATCGCGGCGTTCGGGCGCAGCACGGCGGCGGCGAACGCGGCGGCGAGGAACACCGAGCACACGATCAAGTCGGGCGGCGGGGACTCGAACGCGGCCCCCAGCCCGTGCAGGACCTTCTCCGGATGTTGCAACAACACCGCGGGCCAAGGCAGCAACAGAGCCATCGGCAGCAGCACGATCGCGAACAGGGCGGCGATCCGCCGCGCCCCACCGGTCACCGCGATGAAGCCGACCAGCGCCCCGACGATCACCACGACGTGGGTCAGCGGCGAGAACGCGCCCAGCACGGCGACGCCGAGCGCTGTCCCGGACGCCATCGGCAACCACGCGTTCGTGGACGACGCGCGCAAGACCGCGAAGACGCCGGCGAAGACGAGAGGCGTCACGACGTGGACGACGACGACGTCGAGCCGTCCCTCGGCCACGGCCGTGGTGGCCACTGGGAGCAGTCCGTAGAACGCCGCCACCACCGCGCGCACGGAACGGCGTACGCGCAAGCCCCGTGACGCGATGTAGGCCGACAACGCGGCGAGGGGGATATCGCCCAGCATGAGCAACGCCACAGCGAACGATGGTCCGCCGGGGACCAGTCCCAGCACGGCCAGTGCCGCGGGAGCCGGTGCCGCGGTGCCGCCGGACACCGGATGCCACGACGCGAGGTACGTCGACCACACCGAACCGAGGGAGCCGACCGGGAGCAGACGGCCGCCGGCGAGGTTCAGGCCGAGGCGCGACCAGTTCGCCACCACCGCGACGAGTGACAGGCCCAGGAGCAGGAGCACCGGCGGCGCGAGCAACAGCGACCGCAGCACGCGCGACTGGTCGACCTCGACGAAGATCTTCTCGGCACCGGCGCGCGGTCCTGGCGACGGCCGGGGGCGCGGCGACGGCCTCGAAGCGTCCGGCAGGTCGGCGTCCACGGGCACGACCACCGGAGGGCGGCGCAGACCCGCGACGCGCGGACGGCCGCGGGACGCACCGGCCGGCAGTGCGGACGGGCCGACCGGCGGCGAGTCCATTTCGGACGGATCCAGCCACGTCGAGCCGGAATCGGTTGCGGGCAAACGACCCAGCGCGGCGTCCGCCTGCACCCGTCGGCGGATCAGGAACGCGGCACCCGCGCGCAGGGCGTTGCGGAACCGGGTGAGTCTGCTGGTGAAGAGGCCGGGCACGACGGCGGAACCGCGGCGCGTACGCCGTCCTTCGAGCAGACGGCCTCGTGTCAGCAGGTAGCGGGCGGCGCCGACCTCGGCGTGTGCGTCGGCGAAACGCCGGAGGAACAACAACCCCAACGCGCGCAGCAGCGACAGGAACACGAGCCGCGGGAGCCCGACGGCGAACGAGAAACCTGAACAATTGACCAAAAATGTACGCATGCCGTGCGCGCGGTCGACGCCGCGAAATGACGGACCCGGCCGCGCCATGGCCGCGTCCAAACGGCGGGCGCCTTTAGTCGCGGCGCGCGCATGTCGCATGCGTGCGACCGGTACGCACAGGACCAAATGACCGGCGCGATTAGCGCGCCAGCCGAAGTCGAGATCATCGCGGAGCAACGGCATCGCCTCGTCGTAACCGCCGAGCGCGTGCCAAACCTCACGTTTGATCAACGAACCGGCCGATGAGACGGCGAGCACCTCGGTGCTTTGCTGGAACGACGCGGAGTGCTCCGCCGACGAAAGTCCCGTCTGTCGATGTCCTGAAGAATCCGTCGACAGTCCTGCCTCGACGACCAGACGAGAATCCACCCAATCGAGGCACAGCGGCCCCAGCACGGCAGCCGACGGCGACACCTCGGCCGCGGTCAGCAGGGATGCCAGGCAGTCGGGTTCGGGAGCGCTGTCGTCGTGCAGCAACCACAGCCAGCGGCCGGGATCACCCCACCTGTCGACGGCGTGTTCGACGGCGACACGCACAGCGGTGCCGAAACCGGTGCCGCGCGGCAGGGTCAGCACACCGTCCAGCAGGTCCCCCGCCTCGGACAGCACGGCCTTCTTGAGCACGGCGGCAGTGCGGTCCGTCGAACCCGTGTCGACCGCGATGACGTGCCGCGGACGGATTCGCTGGCGCCGCAAAGCGGACAGCGCCGTGCTGAGCCACTGGTCGCCGTCGTGGCAGACCAGGACGCACAGCACCGGCGCTGTCCGGAGCCTCGGGTGAGGACTTGTCACATCCTCAAGTTAAGGCACGAAGATCACGCTTCAGACGGCTCGCTTCTTGAGCTTGCGACGCTCTCTCTCCGAGAGACCGCCCCAGATGCCGAAGCGTTCGTCGTGCTGGAGTGCGTACTCCAGGCACTCCGAACGAACCTCGCAGCCCAGGCAGATGCGCTTGGCCTCCCTGGTCGATCCGCCCTTTTCGGGGAAGAACGCCTCAGGATCGGTCTGCGCGCAAAGCGCACGCTCCTGCCAGTCCTGCTCATCGGCAGGGTCGAACAGGTACGACAGCTCGCCCTGCACGACCGGCTGCGTGACGTGATCTTCTTCGAGCTCTTCGAATTCCTGCATTTCGTCCGCCTCCTCGCCTTCCGCTCTCCCCGGTTGGCGGACGCCAGTCGCCGTTCCCACAACGACGAATGACACCGATGTGATTACACCTGCGTCACAGCAGGGGGTCAAGTGGAGTCCACACGTCGGGGGATATTCGCGCGGATGGCCGCAAAAAACTTGACGCGCTGCACGGACGGTGATTCAAGTGCGGCGACCCCTCCCCGAACGGCCCACCACGCCAGCCGACACGCCACACTGGTGGGGTGAAGCGATCCGCGGTTCGCCCCAGCCCACTGTTCCTCGGCCTGCTCGCGGCAACCGCCGCCGGAGCGGCCCTCACCCTGCTCGAAGGTGACGTCGCCATCATCTCGGGCACCATCCTCTTCGTACTCGCCGGGTGGGCGGTGACGCTGTGCCTGCACGAGTTCGGACACGCCGCCGTCGCGTACAAGGGCGGCGATTTCTCGGTACGCGACAAGGGTTATCTGACTCTCGACATCCGTCGTTACACCGACCCCGTGCTGAGCATCGTGCTGCCGCTGGTGCTGCTGGTGTTCGGCGGAATCCCCCTGCCGGGTGGTGCCGTGTGGATCAACCACCACGCCCTGCGGTCGAAGAAGATCGAGTCGTTGGTCTCACTCGCGGGACCGGTCTCGAACCTCGTGATCGGTGTCCTGCTCGCGCTCGTCGTCGCGATCTTCTCGCCGCCTGCCGCGCTGGCCTCCGCGATTTCGTACCTTGCTTTGTTGCAGGTGTTCGCGTTCGTTCTCAACATCCTGCCGATCCCCGGCCTGGACGGCTGGGGCGCGATCGAGCCGTTCCTGCCCTACAGCGCCCAGCGGTTCGGCGCGAAGGCACGGCCGTGGGCACCGCTGGTCCTGTTCGCCGTCCTGATCGGCTTCAGCGCGATCAGCCAGCTGTTCTTCGAGGTGTCGACCGCGCTGTTCCAGGCCGTCGGCGGTGAGCCCGGCTACGCCTACGCCGGCTCGGCCGCGTTCTCGTTCTGGCGCTACCTGTAACGGCGAATCGGCGCTGTGGAAGCATGGCGCGGCGTGAAGGTCGTAGCACTGGTCGGCGGGGTCGGCGGCGCGAGGTTCCTGCAGGGGCTCAAGACTCTCGGGGCGGACGTCACCGCGGTGGTCAACACCGGCGATGACGTCTGGATGCACGGGCTGCGCATCTGCCCCGACCTCGACACCTGCATGTACACGCTGGGCGGCGGGATCGACACCGAACGCGGCTGGGGCCGTGAGGGCGAGTCGTGGACCGTCAAGGAGGAGCTGGCGGCGTACGGGGCCGAACCGACGTGGTTCGGGCTCGGCGACCGGGACATCGCCACCCACCTCATCCGCACCCGCATGATGCGCACCGGCTACCCGCTGTCCGCCATCACCGAAGCCCTGTGCGACCGGTGGCAGCCGGGCGTGAAGCTGCTGCCGATGTCCGACGACCGCGTGGAGACCCACGTCGTCGTCGACGTGGACGGCGAGACCAAGGCGATCCACTTCCAGGAGTGGTGGGTCCGGTACCGGGCCGCACTGCCCGCGAAGTCGTTCGCGTTCGTCGGCGCGGAGACCGCCACCGCCGGACCCGGCGTGCTGGAGGCCATCGCCGAGGCCGACGCCGTGGTCCTGGCCCCGTCCAACCCCGTCGTGAGCATCGGCACGATCCTCAACGTCCCCGGCGTGCGCGAGGCGTTGCGCGAGACCGACGCCGGCGTCGTGGGCCTGTCGCCGATCATCGGCGGAAAACCGTTGCGGGGCATGGCCGACGCCTGCCTGGACGCGATCGGCGTGGAGACCTCCGCCGAGGCGGTCGGACGGCACTACGGCTCCCGCAAGTGCTCGGAGGACGGCATCCTCGACGCGTGGCTGGTGCACACCGGCGACCGCGCCGACGTCCCCGGTGTCGCGGTCCGCGCGGTTCCGCTGCTGATGTCCGATGTGGACACGACGGCGCAGATGGCCCGTGACGCGCTCGACCTCGCGGGAGCCGACGTTGACTGACCACGCAGCGGCGGCGCTGGAGCTGCTGCCCGTGACCGGCCTCCCCGAGTTCCGCCCCGGCGACGACCTGGCCGGCGCGATCGCGGAGGCCGCACCCTGGCTGCGCGACGGCGACGTGCTCGTCGTCACGTCCAAGGTGCTGTCCAAAGTAGAGGGAAGGCTCGTCCGCGTTCCCGCCGATCCTGAGGAACGCGACAGGATCCGGCGCGAGCACGTCGCCGCGGAGTCGGTGCGGGTGATCGCCCGCAAGATGCGCACGCTGATCACCGAGAACAAGCTCGGCGTCGTGCAGGCCGCGTCCGGCGTCGACGCCTCGAACGTGGCAGGCGACGAGATCGCGCTGCTGCCCGTCGACCCCGACGGCTCGGCGGCGGCGTTGCGCGGCGCGCTGAAGGGCCTGCTCGGCGTCGAGGTCGCGGTCGTCGTCACGGACACGATGGGCCGCGCGTGGCGGATCGGCCAGACCGACGCCGCGATCGGCGCGTCCGGCCTCCGCGTCCTGCACGACTACGCGGGCGCGGTCGACGGGCACGGCAACCAGCTCGCCGTGACGATGGTCGCGGTCGCCGACGAGATCGCGTCGGCGGCGGACCTCGTGAAGGGCAAGCTCGGCTCGGTGCCGGTCGCGGTGCTGCGCGGGCTCGAGGTCGTCGACGACGGCTCCACGGCCCGCGACCTCGTCCGGCCGAGCGAGGAGGACCTGTTCCGCCTCGGCACCGAGGAGGCGCTCGCCCAGGGCCGCGCCGAGGCCGTGCTGATGCGGAAGTCCGTCCGGTTCTACTCCGACGAGCCGGTCGACCTCGCCGCGGTGAAGCGGGCTGTCGGCGCGGCGCTGACCGCGCCCGCGCCGCACCACACGAAGCCGCTGCGGTTCGTCCTGGTGCGGGAGAAGCGCGCGGAACTGCTGCGCGCGATGCGCGAGCAGTGGGAGTCCGACCTGCGCGCGGACGGGTTCACCGACGAGCAGATCGCGCGCAGGGTCCGCCGTGGCGACCTGCTGGTGGAGGCACCGGAGGTCGTGGTGCCGTTCCTGGTCCGCGACGGTGCCCACTCCTACCCCGACGACCGCCGCGCGGAAGCCGAGAAGACGATGTTCACGGTCGCCGGTGGCGCCGCCGTGCAGGGCCTGCTGGTGGCGCTGGCCGCCGAGGGCCTCGGCTCGTGCTGGGTGTCGTCGACGATCTTCTGCGCGGACGTGGTGCGTTCCGTGCTGGGTGTTCCCGGCGACTGGGAACCGCTGGGCGCGGTAGCGGTCGGCCACCCGGTCGAACCGCTCGTCCCGCGCGAGCCGCTGGAAGGGCTGATCGAGCTGTGACGCTGCACGACGACGCGGTCTCCACGCTGAGCCGCTTCACGGGCCAGGACGCGCTGAAGGAGGCCTACCTCGGTTTCCTGGCGGCACGCGAGGACGCCTGCCGGCGGTCCTGCGAGCCCGGCCACATCACGGCCTCCGCGCTCGTGCTGGACGCCACCGCGGAGCACGCGTTGCTGACGCTGCACCCGCGCGTGGGCCGGTGGCTGCAGCTCGGCGGCCACTGCGAGCCGGAGGACACCTCACTGGCCGCGGCGGCGCTGCGCGAGGCGACCGAGGAGTCCGGCATGCGTGGCCTGCGCATCGAGCCGACACCGATCCACCTCGACGTGCACCCGATCACGTGCTCGCTGGGCAAGCCGACGCGCCACTTCGACGTGCGGTTCCTGGTGCGCGCACCCGTCGGAGCACAACCGGTCCGTTCGGCGGAGTCCGTCGACCTGCAGTGGTGGCCGCTGGACTCGCTGCCGGACAACGTGGACGACCTGCACCCGCTGATCGAGTCGGCGCTGACCCGGCTGCGCTAGAACCCCGCGCTAGAACCCGCGGTAGTCGCGCGGCGAGAACCTCGGTGCTCGCCGCGGCCTCTGCAGGCCCGCGGCCTGGAGGTAGGCGACCGCCCGGTGGCGCTGCGGCTTGTACGGCTCCAGCAGCTCCATCATCCCGTCGTCGTCACCCGGCGTGCC
>JASLAV010000374.1 GCA_030146905.1 Lentzea sp.
TCGGTGTCCGGCAGCTGCGCGCTGCTGAACAACGCGGCCTTCGAGCAGGTGCGCGAGCCCGGCAAGTTCCTCATCCGCCGGGCGCTGATCGAGAAGATCGGCTGACGACCGTCCACAACGGACGGCCACTCCCGGCATGGCGCGGGGGAGTGGCCGTCCGTTGTGCTGTGCGGTGCCAGGTGGGATCTTGGTCTGCCGAGGCCCCCGACCCGGAGTGAGCCAAGTGACCGAGAACGCTGCACCGGTGTCCGTCTTCCGCGACACGTCCTTCCTGCGTCTGTGGACAGGCACGACGGCTTCGGGTCTCGCGATGTGGGCCCTGCCGTTCATCCTGGGCCTGGCCGTGCTCGAGCGCTCGATCACCGCCGTCGAACTGGGCGTCGTCCTCGCCACCAGGACGATCGGGTTCCTGGCTGCGGTTCCGGTCGCCGGTGTGCTGGCCGACCGGCACTCCCGGCGGCGGGTGGTCTTCTGGTCGTGCGTCACGGCCGGGGTCGCGACACCGGTCATCGCGGCAGGCATGGGCCGGTCCCTGCTGCTCATGGCGGTGGCCGCCACGCTCGTCGGAGCGGGCCAGGGCGCCTGCCGGCCTGCGTTCCAGGCGCTCGTGGCCGAGGTCGTGCCGGAGTCGGGACGGCAGCAGGCCAACGCCGCCACCACGCTGGCGGTCAGGGTCACCACGCTGGTGGCGCCGAGCCTGACGGCGCTCGCGTCCGTGGTCGCGGACGCCCGCACGCTGCTGGCGGTGACCGCCGTGGCGTGGCTGTGCGCGGCGCTCGTGCCGCCCAGGGGGACGAGCAAGCAGGTCACCCCGGCGGCTCGCGCGGGTCTGGTCACCGAGTTCGTCGACGGCATCGCGGAGGCACGCCGCCACCCGTGGATGCTCGCGGGACTGACCGCACTGACCGCGGTGATCGCCACCGGCTACTCGGCCACGGCCGTCCTGCTGCCGTTGATCAGCAGGGACCGCTACGGCACGGAAGCGGTTCTGGCCGCCGCCACCACCGCCCACACCCTCGGTGCGCTCGCGGGTGCGGTGCTGATCGCACGGTGGCGGCCGCGCGCGGCGGGATGGGCCGCGCTGGCGGGGCTCGCCTGCTACGGCCTCATCCCGATCGGGCTGCTGCTGCCGGTGCACCCGGTCGTGCTGGTCGCCGCGTACGCGGTGGCGGGGATCGGCATCGAGCTGTTCAACGTCCCCTGGTTCACGGCGATCCAGCGCGAGGTCGAACCGTCGAAGCTGGCACGTGTGTCCTCTTTGGACTTCCTGCTGTCCTACGGCCTGGCGCCGATCGGCCTGGCCCTGATCGCGCCGGCGCTCGCCGGGTTCGGGGAGAACGCGGTTCTCCTCGTCTGCGCGGCGGTCTGCCTCGCCGCTCCCGCGGCCGCGGCACTGGTGCCGTCGTCGCGGAGGTTCAGCACCCGGTGACCTACCAGGACCAGCGGAAGCCGCGCACGCCCGGCTGCACGTCCAGGGCCACGTCCAGCAACGTGCGGCCGGGGGAGACCGCCGAGCCGTCGGCGAGCTGCGTGACGGACGCGGGCAGGGCGCCCTCGAACGTCACCTCCAGCACGTACTCCCGAGCGGGCAGGCGGAACTTGCGCTCGTAGCTCGTCGCGGGCGGTCCCGGCGGCCGGTTCACCAGCTCGTGCTCGATCACGACGCTCTCGCCCCGCAGCAGCGGCCGTTCGAACACCAGCTCCGCGACCAGCAACCCCTCGGACGGCTCCGTGACCACCCGGCCGACCGCGCAGTTCTTCAACGCCGTCACCTGGGGCAGTGGTCTGTCGTGCTCGTCGACGTGCATGATCACGACCCAGCGGTCGGGGCCGTTCATCGACGCCGACAGCACCTGCCGCGACCGGAAGCTCCGCTCCGTGCGGTCCGCGCCGATCGTCACGAAGTCCTGCTGGCTCACCCGGATCAGCTGATCGTCCCACTGGGTGTCGAGGTCGTGCAGCGCGTGCTCGACCGGCGACGGCGACGGCCAGAACGCGGACATCGGCGCCGGTGCCCTGCGCAGCCACCGGCCGCGCGGCCGCGACGGGCCGAGCAGCTCCGAGAGGTGACCGGGCGGCACGCGCAGGATGTGTTCCAGGTGGACGACCGCCTGCAGCGACTTCTTGCGCTCGGGACGGCTGCGGCCCGTCTGCCAGTAGCTCAGCGTCGCGAGCGACACCGACACGCCGTTCTGCGACAGGTGCTCGCGCAGGCGCTCCAGACCGAGACCACGATTCGTGATCGCCGTCCTGAGCGCCTCCGCGAACTCGTCCACGCAGATCACGCTAATCCATCCGCGCGTCCTGCTGTAGTGGCTGGTGGGGCCGGTAGGTGACCTGGCGCCCGTCGATCACCATGTCGACGTCGACCGTCTCCTCGAAGGGCGGGCCCATCGGCCGGATGACGACCGGTGCGGAGCCGTTCTGGTGGATCCGCACGTTCACGCTCAGCTGGGTCGCGATCAGGTGCGCGACCAGGTTGCGCGCGTTGCCGGCACCCGCGTTCTCCTTGGCGTCGGTCTGCATGTGCCAGTTGGAGTTCTCCACCAGCGCACCGGTCAGGTGGCCCTGGTGCATCGGCTGGCTGAGGGTGAAGTCGGCCACGGCCTTGGTCACCGCCTGGTGGGTCGCGGCGAGGCCCACCACCTGCCTGCGCAGCGCCGCCGGGTCGATGTTCCTGGTCTGCCCGATCGCCGCGTAGAGGCCGTTCGGGGTGGTCGGCGGCGCGGGCTGGCGTGCCAGCACGTCCTCGTGTAGGAACCGCAGCTGCCGCTGCGTGTAGCTGACGTGGTCGGCAGGGCGGGACCCGTTCTGGGGCATCGGCGCCGGGGTCGCCCGGTTCTGCTGCGGTGCGCCGTGCTGCGCCTCCGCCTTGCCGGGCGGGGTCCACGTGGCCGCGGCCCGCCCGTTGGACGGCAGCGCGTCCCGGCTCGACGACGCGTGGCTCGGCGAGGTCGTGTCCGCGGGCGGCAACGGTGGCAGCGGCTTGGAGTTGTCGGGTCCGTTGTTCGTGCCACTGCTCGACGACGCCGTGGCCGTCTCCGCCATGGACGCCTCCGCGGGCGGCAGCGGCGGCAGCGGCTTGGAGTTGTCGGGTCCGTTGTTCGTGCCACCGTTCGACGACGCCGTGGTCGTCTGCGTGGGCGGCAATGGCGGCAGGGGCCTGGAGTTGTCGGGTCCGCTGTCAGTGCCACCGCTCGACGATGCCGTGGTCGTCTCCGACGTGGACGCCTCCGTGGGCGGCAGCGGCGGCAGGGGCCTGGAGTTGTCAGGCCCGCCGTCCGTGCCACCGCTCGACGTCGTGGTCGTGCCCGGCGCGGTGTTGTAGGCGGCGATCTTCTCGTCGACGACGGCCTTCTTGTCCCACCACTCCTTCTGCTTGACGTCGGCGGCACGGCGGGCGTCGTCGAGCTTGGTCTCCGCCTCCTTGACGAGCGCCTCCTGGGCCGCGCGGTCGGCGTCGAACCTGGCGACCTCCTGCTCGTACCTGGTCTCCGCCGCGGTGCGGGCCGCGTCGGCCTGCGCGACGACCTGCTGCTGCGCGAGCAG
>JASLAV010001019.1 GCA_030146905.1 Lentzea sp.
CGACCCGACGATCAGCAGCCGGTCGCAGTCGCGCATCATCTCGTACGACGGCCTGGTGCCCAGGATCCCGATCGACCCCGTCACGTACGGCAGGTCGTCGGGCAGGACGTCCTTGCCCAGCAACGCCTTCGCGACACCGGCTCCCAGCAGGTCGGCGACCTCGCCGACCTCCGCCGCCGCCTCGCGGGCGCCCTGACCGATCAGGATCGCGACCTTCTCGCCGGAGTTGAGCACCTCCGCCGCGCGCCGCACCTCCTCCGCGGAGGGCACGACGGTCGAGGAGGGACGGGACGGCGGGCTCGACGGGATGTACTTGAACTCGTGCTTGGGCGCCTCGTACTCCTGCTCCTGCACGTCGTTCGGGATGATCAGCACGGCGGGCGCGCGGTCGGCCTGTGCCGTGCGCATCGCCCTGTCCAGCGCGTTCGGCAGCTGCTCCGGCACCGTCACGTCGACCAGGTACGAGGCGACGTCGCGGAACAACGAGTGCAGGTCCACCTCCTGCTGGTAGCTGCCCCCCAGCGCGGTGCGGGCTGTCTGACCGACGATGGCGACCACCGGGACGTGGTCGAGCTTCGCGTCGTACAGGCCGTTGAGCAGGTGGATCGCGCCGGGACCGCTGGTGGCCAGGCACACGCCGACGTCACCGCTGAACTTCGCGAACCCGACCGCGGCGAACGCGGCCATCTCCTCGTGCCGGGTCTGGACGAACTTCGGGTCGTTGTCCGCCTTGCCGAACGCGGCCACGATCCCGTTGATGCCGTCACCGGGGTACGCGAAGACCTGCTTGACGCCCCAGTCGCGCAGGCGCCCGACGATGAAGTCGCCGACGGTCATGAGGAGTTCCCCTCCAGCACGTAGACCGTGTAGGCGGACCGGATGATCGGCTGCGCGACGTTGCGGACCCGCACACCGCCGGGCGTCATGCCCTGTTCGGTGCCGAAGTGCGCGTGGCCGTGCACTGCCAGGTTCGTGCCCGTGGCGTCGATGGCCTCGCCGAGCAGGTACGAGCCGAGGAACGGGTAGATCTCCGGCGGCTCACCGCGCAACGTGTCCGGTACCGGCGCGTAGTGCGTCAGCGCCACCTTGATGTCGGTGTCCAGTTCGGACAGCGCGTCCTTCAGGGTCTCCGCGATGTCGCAGGTGTGCTGGATGAACGCCTTCATCTCGCGCTCGCCGAACGCGCTGCCGCACTTGCCGGCGAACCCGCCGCCGAACCCCTTCACACCCGCGATGCCGATCGAGCAGCCGTTCGCCCGGTGAGTGAACGTCGTGCCCTCCAGCACGTGGATGCCCTTGTCCTGCAACGTCTTGGTGACTTCGAGCGGCTTGTCGTCGTGGTGGTCGTGGTTGCCGAGCACGGCGACGACGGGCACTGGCAGGTCCGCGAACTCGTCCGCGACGACCTCTGCCTCGGCCACCGTGCCGTGCCGGGTCAGGTCACCGGCCAGCAGCAGGATGTCCGCGTGCTCGCCGACCTTCTCCAGAGCGGGGCGGAGGTGCCCGCGCATGTCCTCGCCGAGGTGAACGTCCCCGACCGCGGCGACCCGGATCATCGCAGGTCCTCCTCTCCCTCCGGCTCGCCGGCCGGGGTCACCCGCACGTCGTTCAAGATCTTGAGCTCCGGAGCGGCCTCGTGCAGGACCTGCTCGAGAGCGATGCGCCGCTCGGCGCAGGCCACGTCGCCGGAGAGCATCACGTTGTCACCGCGCACGGTGATCCGGACCCCGAGCTCCGCTGTTCTGGGGTCCTCCGCCACCGCCCTACGCAGATTTGCCGCCAGGTACTGCTCGGATTCCATTGCTGCTCCTCCCGATGATCTCCAGGCGTTCGATGAGCAACAGGAACGCCTCGGCGTACGGGGAGTGCTGGGTCTCCTCGCGCACCTGGTCCCAGTCGATCTGTTCGCGCAGCGCACGGGCGAACGGCAACAGCTCGCTGAAGTCACAGCGGTGGCCGTCCAGCACCAGCAGCTTGCTGCTCAGCACGTAGGTCGCCGGCATCACCGGCAGCATCACCGACCCGACGGGCATCTCCTCCGCCATCGCCAGCATCTCGTCGGTCACCGGCCGCTCGTTGGGCCGGAACAGCAGGTCCACCAGCGAGTCGCCGTCGTAGACCTTCAGCAGCCAGTCCTCCGGCGGCTCCACGGCCCGCAGTCCCCGCTTCACCAGCACCCGCACTGCTTCGGTCGCGTCCTGCTCGCGCACTAGGAGGTCCACGTCGTGCTCACTGGTGGGTCCGCCCCGTGCGTAGCCGGCGCACCCACCCGTCAGCGCGAACGGGATCTCCGCACTGCGCAAGGCGTTGGCTACCTTGGTCAACGTCCGCAACAGCTCGGTTTGCACGTCGCTCATGCACGGCCGGTTACCCACCGAGGGGCAACGAGAACCACCAGCCGTGCGTCAAAGAGTGAAACGACCCCCAGGAGCGCAGATGGTCATCTTCGGCTGGCGAACGACGATCCAGCAGCTGCGGATGCTGCAGCTGGTGTGCGGCCACTGCCACCACCAGTCGGCGCACAACCTCTTCCGGCGCTACACGAAGCCGACGATCTTCTTCATCCCGCTGTTCACGATCAGCAGCAAGTACGGGCTGCAGTGCACGTTCTGCGGCGTGTCCTACGACATCAGCAAGATGCACGCCCATCAGCTCGGCGTCTGACACGCCTCACAACCGGGCGCATGCACGTCGGTGGTGACGCGCCCGCACTCCTGGCAGACCAGTTCGACAAGGCAGGCGGGCTCACCCTCCGGGACACGACCGAGGTCCGAATCCACCCGATCGTGGGCATGACGCAGCTCGTCACCAGCCATCCCCCGAGCCTACGCCCGCACCCATCCGACAACTTTTTTTGTCAATATCATCCTCACTGTCTTGACGAAGAAGATTGTCGGAGAGCAGGATGAGACCATCACGCACCACCAAGGGGAGAGCTGATGGGCCACGCGTTCGAGAGCACTGACGAGATCGAGGTGCCGGCGTCCGTCGAGGACGTCTGGACGGCCATCGCGACGGGACCGGGCATCGACTCGTGGTTCATGGGCACGAACGAGGTCGCGAACGGCCAGGTCAAGATGGCTTTCGGCGGGTACGGGCCGACGTGCGCGATCACCGCTTCCCAGCCGCCGCGGCACTTCGCCTACGACACCGGCAAGGCGCCCGACGGCCGGTTCATGGCCTACGAGTTCCTCGTCGAGGGCCGCGAGCACGGCAGCACCGTGCTGCGGATGGTCACGAGCGGCTTCCTGCCCGGCGACGACTGGGCCGACGAGTTCGAGGCGATGACGCTCGGCGGTGCCCTGTTCCGCCGCACGCTGGCCGAGTACCTCACCTACTTCCCGGGCCGCACCGCGCGACCGCTCACGGTCTTCGGACCGGCGATCGGCGACTGGGACGCGGCGTGGAAGAAGCTCGACGCGGCGCTGGCGGAGAAGCTGCCGGACGCCGTCGAGTTCCACCGCAACGCCCACACCGCCGGCCTGCGCACCGGCACGGGCCTCTACCGGTTCATGCGCGGGTTCGGCGGCCCGATCATCGCCGCGCACCACGTCTTCGAGGGCGACGAGTCCGAGCAGGACTGGCAGACCTTCCTCGACACGACCCTGGGAGAGCAGGAATGACCCGCTTCACCACCTCCGCCGACGGCACCGAGATCGCGTACTCGACCACCGGCTCCGGGCCCGCCCTCGTCCTCGTGGACGGCGCGATGTGCCACCGGATGTTCGGCCCGACCACCGAACTCGCCTCCGTGCTGGACAAGGACTTCACCGTCTTCACCTACGACCGCCGCGGCCGCGGGGAGACCGGCGACGGCGCGACGCCGTGGTCGCTCGAGCGCGAGGTCGAGGACATCGGCGCGATCATCGAGGAGGCCGGCGGTAGCGCGTTCGTGTTCGGCGTGTCCTCGGGCGCGGTCCTGGCGATGGAGGCGGCCTCACGCCTGCCGGGCATCACCCGGCTCGCGCTCTACGAGGCACCGTTCGTCGTGGACGGCACGTACGAGCCCCGGCCCGCGGACATCGTCGAGCGGATGAACGCCATGCTCGCCCGCGGCGACCGCTCCGGAATGCTCTCGACGTTCATGAAGATGGTCGGCACGCCCGGCTTCGGCGTCGCGGTCATGAAGCTGACGCCCATGTGGAAGAAGCTGAAGCTCGTCGCGCACACGCTGCCGTGGGACCTCACGATCCTCGGCCCCGACGGCCGCGGCGAGAGGCTTCCTGCCGACCGCTGGAAGGTCCGGGTGCCGACGCTCGCGATGGACGGCGGCAAGAGCCCCGAGTACCTCCGCAACGCCATGAGCAACGTCGCGGAGGTCTTGGGCGCGGACCACCGGACGCTGCCCGGTCAGACGCACATGTACAAGCCGTCGGTCGTGGCGCCGGAGCTGGTGGAGTTCTTCACGCGGGCCCAGCGCACCACGGGCGCGTAGCCGGCGACCACGCGCAGTGGTCAAGGGTGCATCTTGGCGCCCTTGAAGATCTTGTCGACGGCGTTCTTCTGGCCGTGGACCGCGATGCCGACCAGGTCGAGGTCCTGGGTGTGGACCTTGCGGACGGCGGCGCGGTTGTCCTCGTCGTTGCCGGTGGCGAACAGGTCGGCCGTGAAGATCGTCATCGGCTGCTGACGGTTCAGCGCGCGCTCG
>JASLAV010001021.1 GCA_030146905.1 Lentzea sp.
CATCCGAGCATGGCAGGGTCTGGGTGTGGAGATCTACGTCGTGGATTCGTTCACCGACCGGCCCTTCGCGGGCAACCCCGCCGCCGTCGTGCTCCTGACCGAGCCGCGCGACGACGCCTGGATGCAGCAGGTCGCCGCCGAGATGAAGCACGCCGAGACGGCCTTCGTCACCCCGGACAACCACCTGCGCTGGTTCACACCGGCGCTGGAGGTCGACCTTTGCGGACACGCCACGCTGGCCACCGCTCATGTGCTAGGCGGCGACCAGGAGTTCACCACGCGTAGCGGCGTCCTCACATGCAAGAACGACGATGGATGGGTCCACATGGACTTCCCCGCGGACCCTCCAGAGTTGATTGACCCGCCAATCGGACTAGCGGAAGCGCTGCCACATGCGACGATCAAGTCCGTGACACGTGGGCGCTTCGACTACCTGATCGAGTTGGACAGCGCCGCGGAAGTCCGTTCACTGCGACCCGACGTCCAAGGACTGGCACAAATCCAGTCACGCGGAGTGATCGTGACGGCGGTCGGCGACGGTGAGGCGGACATCGTGAGCCGCTGTTTCTACCCGGCCGCCGGCGTCGACGAGGACCCCGTCACCGGTTCGGCCCACTGCACGCTGGCGTCCTATTGGGTGCCCCGGCTCCAGCGCGCTGACCTGCTCGCGGAGCAGGCGTCGCCGCGCGGCGGGTTCGTGCGGGTGGCTCTCGGCCAAGATCGCGTGCGGCTCTCGGGGCAGGCCGTGACGGTGCTCCGGGGATGGCTCAACGCGTAGCCACGTCTGGGTGAACCGACGTCACCAAGGGTGCTCGACCTGCCATTTTGTCCCCCGAGCGGGGTACATTAGTGCCCCTGGAGGGGTCCTGATCGCGAAGTGCGGGACCCCTCAGTCACGCCTAGAGGTCCCCCCACCCAGGCCGACGAGGAGGCTGGATGTCCGACCGAGCGTCGGCCCCCGTGTCGGACTCGGCCGCCTGGCCGGCCAAGTCGACCAACCGTGCGTTCAGCGCTTTCGCCGTCACCCTCCTGGTGGCAGGCGTGATCTGCGCGGGCATGGTCGCGGCCTGGCTCCCGGAGAAGGAGAACACCTCCCTCTTCTGGATCGGCCCGCTGCTCGTCGTCGGCTTCCTGCTGGCGGAGCAGCTCGCGATCAACGTCGACGTCCGCAGCGGCGTCGCGTGGACGATCTCCTTCACCGAGATCCCGCTGGTACTCGGCCTGCTGGTGGCCCCGTTCGAGATCGTGCTCGCCGCGCACGTGGTCGCCGGCGTCGGCACGTTGCTCGGCAGGCGGATCCTCGACCGCGCCGTCTACAACGCGGGCCTCATGTTCATGGAGATCTCCGTGGCGTTCGCCGCCGCGGAGGCGGTGAACCGGATGATCGGCGCCGGCGGGCCGTTCTGGGCGGGCGCGTTCGTCGGAACGATCACCGTGCCGCTGCTCGCCAGCGTCCTGGGCCTCTGCGCGTTGCGCCTCATGGGCAAGTCGATGCGCGTCGGCAACAGCGCCCGTCTCGTGCTCCAGACGCTGGTCGTGGCGCTGCTCAACACCTCGGCCGGTCTCGTCGGCTTCCAGATCGTCTCCACCACCGAGTGGGGCGGCGTCCTGATCTTCCTGGTGCTCGCGGGCATCGTGGCCACCTACCTCGCCTACTCCGGGCTGCTGCGCGAACAGCGCGACCTGGAGGCGTTGAGCGAGGTCAGCCTCCGCGTCGCGAGGTCGGGCCAGCACGGCACCGGACCGCGCCAGCCCGACGACGACCTCACCACGGGCGTGGAAGAGGACGAGTGGCAGCAGATCGCGGAACGCATCCGCGAGCAGCTCAACGCCAACAGGGTCGTGCTGCGCCTGCGCACCGACCCGCAGGAAGCCATGATCACGCTCGTCGCCGGCGAACCGCTGCCCGACGAGATGACCGCGACGGACCCGCGCGCCGTGCGCGAGGACCCCGTCCTGCAGCTGCCGGGCACGCACGTCCGCTACTACCGCGTCGCCGACGCGACCGAGGACATCACCGAGGCCCTGCTGCGCCGTGACGCGCAGGAGGCGCTGGTCGTCCCGTTGCGCGGCGCGACCCAGCTGCTCGGCGCCGTCGAGGCGCACGACCGGCTCTCGCGCTGGCGCGGCTTCGGCAAGGCGGACATCCAGCTGCTGCGCACGCTGGCCTCGCACCTCGCGACCGCCGTCGACAACCGGCGCCTGCTCGCCAGGCTGCGCCACGACGCCTACCACGACCCGCTGACCGGCCTGCTGAACCGGCCGGGCTTCCGCGTGGCGTGCGCCGAGCCGCTGCGCGACTCCCAGCGGGGCGTGGTGCTGCGGATCGACCTCGACATCCTGTCGACGGTGTCCGACGCCCTGGGCCAGGCCTGGGGCAACCGGATGGTCGTCGCGGCAGGCCGCCGTCTGCGCGACGCCCTCGGAGCCGACGTGCCGCTGGCACGGCTGGAGGGCGGCGCGTTCGCCGCGTACCTCGACGACTCGCGTTCCGTCGCGGCGCACGAGATCGCCGAACGCCTGCGCGCCGGGCTCTCCGTGCCGTACCCCGTCGACCGGCTGACCGTCGAGGCCTCCGCGGTCGTGGGCTACGCCTCCAAGGCGGACTCCGAGACCGAGGACCCGGATCCCGACGTGTTGCTGCAGCGGGCGGACGTCGCCGTGCGGGCGACGTCGGAGGGAACGCCGGTGAAGGCCTACGCGCCTTCGATGGGGCACCTCTTCCTGCGGCGCTTCCAGCTCGTCACGCAGTTCCGCCAGGCCGTCGAGACCGGCCAGATCTCGGTGCACTACCAGCCGAAGGTCGCCCTGCCGTCACGTCAGGTCGTGGGCGCGGAGGCGCTGGTGCGCTGGACGCAC
>JASLAV010001053.1 GCA_030146905.1 Lentzea sp.
CGCTACGGCCTGCAGGCCGGTCTGTTCACCACCGACGTGCGGCTCGCTTTCCGTGCGGCGCAACGGCTCCAGGTCGGCGGCGTGATCGTCGGCGACGTGCCGAGCTACCGCGCGGACCAGATGCCGTACGGCGGGGTGAAGGAGTCCGGCACCGGCCGTGAGGGTCTGCGCGCGGCCATGGAGGACCTCACGGAGCCCCGCGTGCTGGTGCTGACCGGCCTGGAGCTCTGAGTCCAGGGGTCATCGGACGAATGGGTCCTTCTTGACCTTGACTGCCATGATGCACGCGTGGCCGTCACCATCAGGGATGTCGCTCGCCAGGCTCAGGTCTCCGTCTCGACGGTCTCGCGCGCGCTGAGCGCACCGGGCCTCGTCAAGGAGGCCACCCGGCAACGGGTCCTCCAGGTCGTGGCCGGGCTCGGCTACCAGCCGAACCGGGCGGCGAGGAGCCTGATCACCGGCCGCACCGGGAACCTCGGCATCGTGGTGCCCGACCTCACCAACCCGTTCTTCCCTGCGGTGCTGCGGGGCGTGCAGACGCGGGCGGGCGAGGCGGGCACCTCGGTGTTCTTCTGCGACAGCAGGGAGGACCCCGTGGCGGAGGCCGAGCTGGTGCGGACGATGGCGGCCCAGGTCGACGGCGTCGTGCTGTGCGCGTCGCTGCTGTCCGACGAGGCGATCGTCGAGCTCGCGGCGCTGACGCCGCTGGTGCTGATCAACCGCGTCGTGGCGGGTGTCTCGTCGGTGCTGATGGACAGCGCCGACGGCATGGAAAAGGTGATCGCGCACCTGGAGTTGTTGGGCCACACAGATCACGTCTACCTGGGCGGGCCCGCCGCGGCGTGGTCGAACAACCGGCGGATCCAGGGACTGCGGGGTCGCGCGCGGCTGCTCGGCCCGTTCGAGCCGAACTTCGGCGGCGGTCTCGTGGCCGCCGAGCAGGCACTGGAGACCGGCGCAACGGCGTTCATCGCGTACAACGACCTGATGGCACTCGGCGTGCTGAGCCACCTCGCCTCGCGCGGCGTCAGGGTGCCGCGGCAGATCAGCGTGACCGGCTTCGACGACATCCTCTACGCGGCGATGTGCTCGCCGGCGCTGACGACCGTCCACATGCCGACCGAGGAAGCCGGCGAGGTCGCCGTGGACCTGCTGGCCGTCCTTCTCGACGGCGGCCCGGCCGAGCACCGGGAGCTGACGACAGAGCTCGTGGTCCGCGCCAGCACCGCCGAGGCGAATTCCTCGTCGTGAGAAAAGAACCCGCTCGAGCCGCGGGGGCGCCTCTTCTGGTGACTCCCCCGCGCGGCCGGTGAGCGACCTCTAGTCGTACCCGCGAACGTGCCCGTCCTCGTCGGCGAGAATGTCGTGCCCGTTCATGCCAAGCTCCTTTCGTTGGTGTCCGACCTCACAAAGCTAGAGCCTCGTCGGCGTCCTGTGGAGTGAATTTCCACCGCAACCGGGCTAGTCGCGGGTGCTCGGCGGGAGTCGCCGAGGTGTTGCCCGCCGCTTGGTCCGGCCGTGTTCCACACCACGCCCACGGGCGGCAACGCAGCTACGCAACGTCAACAACGAAGTCCATCCAGATTCCGAAGTGACCCGCACGGCCCAGGAATGGGCGGACCACCTCCACGGGACGGACGATTTCGAACACCGTCCGGACAACCCCTACGGCGAGAATCTTTACCGGCTGGGCGGCCACGAGCAGGAAATGGAGGAGGTCGTGACGAAAGCCGTCGAAAAGTGGTACGGCGAGTCGCGCGGCTACGACTACGACGAGGAGATGACGCCGTCCGGCGTCGACTCCGGCGTCCCGCACTTCACCGCGATGATCTGGAAGTCGTCCGATCGGGTGGGCGTGGGCCTCCGGCAGGGTGAGAACGGCACCTACGTGCTGGTCGACTTCGCCGAGCGCGGCAACACCCTGAACCACTTCCTGGCGAACGTGCCACCGCCCGTCAGCGCATCCCCGCCGTCTCGGTGACCGTCCTCACGGCCGCCACCACGGCGGAGAACGGCGGCAGGAACGGCCGGCCGGACGGCACGTCGCCGAGCCAGCGGACCCCGCCCCCGTCGATCCTGGACGGCGGCAACGGCACGAGCGTGCCCAGCCGGTGCGTCAACGCCCCGCGCGCACGCAGCCGGATCAGGTTGACCTGCGAGGCCTCGTCGGCCGACTCGGTGAGGACGAGCCACCGCCCGGGAGCCCCCGGCAGCACCACGACGGGGCCGCCGAGCATCCGGACGGACAGGTAGTGGCGCACCTCGGCACCGATCCCCGCCGCCATCTCCACGGCGGACACCTGGTGATCGGTGGTCAGCAGCAGCCGGTTCTCCGAGCGCAGCACGAGCCAGCCCCAGTCCGAGCAGCGCTCCAGCGCACCGGCGAACGTGTCGATCTGCGGCAGGACGCCGGACGGCAGTACTCCCTTAGGCGAGTTCATCGATCTCACCCCACTTGGGTCTATGCGGTGTAACTCCGATCACACGATTTGACTCTCTGCCGCCATGAACTCACTATCGGGCCGCCATCGGCACACTTGAACGGGGCTGGAGAGCGTGACTCACCTGCGGGAACGGCATGTCACCATGATCGCGCTGGGTGGCGTGATCGGAGCAGGTCTCTTCGTCGGGACGGGAGCGGGGATCGCGCTGGCGGGACCGGCGGTGCTCATCTCGTTCGGACTGGCGGGCGTCTTGGCCCTGCTCGTGATGCGCATGCTCGCGGAGATGGCCGCAGAACACCCGAGCGGCGGCGCGTTCTCCGTCCACGCCGAGAAGGCGATCGGACCGTGGGCAGGTTTCACGGTCGGCTGGGTCTACTGGTCGGCGGTGGGCGTGGTGCTCGCCGTCGAGGCGACGGGGGCCGCCAAGATCGCCTCGGGGTGG
>JASLAV010001096.1 GCA_030146905.1 Lentzea sp.
TCGTGATGCGCGCGCCCGTCATGCCGAACGGGTGGCCGACGGCGATCGCGCCGCCGTTGACGTTCAGCCGGTCCAGGTCGATGCCGAGGTCCTGGTAGGACGGGATGACCTGGGCCGCGAACGCCTCGTTGATCTCCACGAGGTCGATGTCGGAGATCGACAGGCCGGCCAGCGCCAGCGCGCGCTTCGAGGCCTCCACCGGGCCGAGGCCCATGATCTCCGGCGACAGGCCGGAGACGCCGGTCGAGACGATCCTGGCGAGCGGGGTGATGCCGAGCTCGCGCGCCTTCGTGTCGGACATGACCACGAGGGCCGCCGCGCCGTCGTTGAGCGGGCAGCAGTTGCCGGCGTTGATGCGGCCGTCGGGGCGGAAGACCGGCTTGAGCTGCGACACGGCCTCGTAGGTGACGCCGGCGCGCGGGCCGTCGTCGGTGGAGACGACGGTGCCGTCCGGCAGCGTCACGGGCGTGATCTCGCGGGCCCAGAAGCCGTCGGCGATGGCCTTCTCCGCGAGGTTCTGCGAGCGGACGCCGAACTCGTCCATCTCCTGGCGCGAGACGCCCTTGAGCAGTGCCAGGTTCTCGGCGGTCTGGCCCATCGGGACGTAGATGTCCGGCACGGTGCCGAGCGTGCGCGGGTCCACCCACTCCGAGGCGCCCGACTGGGCGACGGAGGCGGTGCGCGCCTCGGCGTCGCCGAAGACCGGGTTGTGCGTGTCCGGCCACGAGTCGGAGCTGCCCTTGGCGAACCGCGACACGGTCTCGACGCCGGCGGAGATGAACACGTCGCCCTCGCCCGCCTTGATGGCGTGCAGGGCCATGCGCGTGGTCTGCAGGGAGGAGGCGCAGTACCGCGTGACGGTCGTGCCGGGCAGCGAGTCCTGTCCGAGCAGCACGGAGACGACGCGCGCCATGTTGAAGCCCTGCTCGCCGCCGGGGAGGCCGCAGCCGAGCATCAGGTCGTCGATCTGCGCGGGGTCGAGCTGGGGAACCTTGTCCAGTGCCGCCTTCACCATCTGCGCGGCGAGGTCGTCCGGCCGGACGTCCTTCAGCGAACCCTTGCCCGCGCGGCCGATGGGGGAGCGGGCGGCGGAGACGATCACGGCCTCAGGCATCACGAAACTCCTCGTTGAGAGTCAGGTTGCCGTCGAGCCTAGTTAACGGCCGCTCACCCCGGCCAGCGCGAGTGACGAGAATTCCGAAACTCAGGCGTGCCGCCTTTGCAGCCACACCGGCACCCGTGACGGCCGCACCGCCAGCGCCGCCGCCGAACGCAACGGCGGTGGTGCCGCGCCCCACCCCGGCCACAGCCCCGCCACCTGGCACAACGGCGCCAGCAGCACGCCGGCCGCCGCCTCGTAGCCGATCGCGCTGGGGTGGAAGCGGTCCGAGCTGAACATGTCGGTGTGCCGCGCCGTGAACTCCGGCGCCAGCAGGTTCCCGAGCGACACCGGCACCCCGCCCGCGCGTCTGACCTCCGCGGTCTGCGCCGCAGCGAGCCCCAGGCTGTACCGGCGCCCGATCGCCCGCAGCGGCTGCGGGATCGGCCGCACGATCCCCAGGTCGGGGCAGGTGCCGACGACGACACCGCAGCCGGCGGCGCGCAGCCTGCGGACCTGCTCCGCCAGCAGCGCGGCGGAGGCGCGGACGCCGATCCGCGACGTCACGTCGTTCGCGCCGATGATGATCAACGCGACCTGCGGCCGGTCGAGCACCGCGGCGTCGACCTGCGGCACCAGGTCGCGCGTGGTCGAACCGCTGATGGCGTACGTCGAGAGGCGCACCGGCCGTTCCGCTTCCTCCGCCAGCGCCTGGGCCAGCAACACGCCCGGCATCTGCGAGGGATGTGTCACACCGACGCCCACGGCCATCGAGTCGCCGAGCACGGCCAGCCGCAGCGGGTCGCCACCGTCGTCGAAGTACACGCCGTCAGGCGCGGGCCAGAGGTGTTCCAGCACGCCGATGGCCGTGCGAGCCCGTCTGCCCTGCTCGTTCAGCAGCCCGACGAGCGCGCCGGAAAGGCCTCCGAGCGTCGCGGCGGTCATCACCGCCGCGCGCAGAGCTCTCAGTCCGGTCATCCACGCCACCCCCTTCCCGTGGAATCGTCGGCTTCTCCGTTCGAATCAACCTCCGCAGCCACTAGAGCTACGCTTCGTCCCGCTATTTCGGAGAGCAGGAGCAGGGAGCGGATACCGGTGGAGTACGTCGAGCACGTCGTCGATCTGGTCGGCAACACGCCGCTGGTCAAGCTCAACTCCTTGACCACGGGCATCAAGGCAACGGTGCTGGCCAAGGTCGAGTACCTGAACCCCGGCGGCAGCGTGAAGGACCGCATCGCGCTGCGCATGGTCGAGGCGGCCGAGAAGTCCGGCGAGCTGCGGCCGGGCGGCACGATCGTGGAGCCCACGTCCGGCAACACCGGCGTCGGCCTCGCCCTGGTCGCCCAGCGCAAGGGCTACAAGTGCGTCTTCGTCTGCCCCGACAAGGTCAGCGAGGACAAGCGCAACGTCCTCAAGGCCTACGGCGCCGAGGTCGTGGTGTGCCCGACCGCCGTCGCGCCGGAGCACCCCGACTCCTACTACAACGTCTCCGACAGGCTCGTCCGCGAGATCCCCGGCGCGTGGAAGCCCGACCAGTACTCCAACCCGGAGAACCCGGCGAGCCACTACCACCAGACCGGCCCCGAGATCTGGCGTCAGACCGAGGGCCGGATCACGCACTTCGTCGCGGGCGTCGGCACCGGCGGCACGATCTCCGGCACCGGCCGCTACCTCAAGGAGATCTCCGGCGGCGCCGTGAAGGTCATCGGCGCGGACCCGGAGGGCTCCGTCTACTCCGGCGGCACCGGCCGCCCGTACCTGGTCGAGGGCGTCGGCGAGGACTTCTGGCCGGAGGCCTACGACAAGACCATCGCCGACCAGATCGTCGAGGTCTCCGACGCCGACTCGTTCGACACCACCCGCCGCCTCGCCCGCGAGGAGGGCCTGCTCGTCGGCGGTTCCTGCGGCATGGCGGCCGCCGCCGCGCTGCGCGTCGCCAAGGACCTGCCGGAAGACGCCGTCGTCGTCGTGATCCTCCCCGACGGTGGCCGCGGTTACCTGTCCAAGGTCTTCAACGACCGGTGGATGGCCTCCTACGGCTTCCTCCCGCCGGACTCGACCGGTGCGACCGTCGGCGACGTGCTGCGCCGCAAGGGCGGCATGCTCCCCGACCTGGTGCACGCTCACCCGAACGAGACCGTCGGTGACGCCGTCGCGATCCTGCGCGAGTTCGGCGTCTCGCAGATGCCCGTCGTCAACGCCGAACCGCCCGTCATGGCCGCCGAGGTCGCGGGCGCGGTCAACGAGCGCGACCTGCTCGACGCGCTGTTCACCGGCAAGGCGCAGCTCTCGGACCGCCTCGACAAGCACATGTCGCCGCCGCTGCCCACGCTCGGCGCGGGTGAGCCGGTCGGGATCGCGATGAACGCCCTGTCGCACGCCGACGCCGCCCTCGTGCTGGAGGACGGCAAGCCGGCGGGCGTCGTGACCCGACAGGACATTCTGGGGTTCTTGGCTGGTCGCTGAGCGTAGAAGCCGGTGCGTCCGATAGCGTGACGCCCCAGATCATCAGTCTTACTCGTACACGGCCCAGCCAAGGGGGTTGGAAACCGGATGAACGCTCCGCAGCCGCCAGGAAACCAGTTCGGCGGTCAGCCGCACCAGGAGCAGCCCAGCGCGGACGCCACGCAGATCGTCCCGGGAGGTGGGCAGCCCTCGTCGGCGAACCCGAACCCGGACGCGACGCAGGTCGTCACGCCTGGTCAGGCTCCTGCCGCACCGCAGCAGAACGCGGACGCCACCCAGGTCGTCAGCCCCGGTCAGGTGCCGCCATCGGCAGCCCCCGGCTCGGGTGGCTTCCCGGCGCAGGGACCCGGCTCCGGCGGGTTCCCCGCCCAGCAGCCGCCCCCGTACGGTGCTCCGCAGCAGCAGCACTACGGCCAGCAGCCGCAGCAGCCCTACGGTGCTCCGCAGTCGAACCCGTACGGTCAGCCGCAGCAGCCCTACGGCCAGCCGCAGCAGCCCTACGGCGCGCCCCAGTCGAACCCCTACGGCCAGCCGGCGGCCTCGCCGTACGGCCAGCCCGGTTACGGCGGCGCACCCGGCTACGGCGCGCCCGGCATGGCGCCGCCGCCTCCGACCGGTTACGCCGAGTGGGGCTCGCGCTTCGTCGGCTACCTGATCGACGTCGCGGCTCCGACCGTCGTCACGGTGATCCTGTACTACATCATCGTCGCGATCGCGGTCGGCGCGGACGCCCCGGGCATCATGTTCCTGGGCATCCTGGTCTACGTCGCCAACCTCGGCTTCATCATCTGGAACACGGTGATCAAGCAGGGCCAGACCGGCCAGTCGATCGGCAAGAAGATCGCGAAGATCAAGCTGATCTCCGAGGAGACCGGCCAGCCGCTCGGCGGCGGTACGACGTTCGTGCGGATGCTGTGCCACGTCGTCGACGCCCTGCCGTGCTACGCGGGCTTCTTCGCCCCGCTGTGGGAGCCGAAGAAGCAGACCTGGGCCGACAAGATCATGAAGTCCGTCGTGATCAATGCCCCGGAGACCGCTTCGCCCTACGGCGGTGGCGGCACCGGTGGTTACCAGCAGCAGCCGGGCACCGGCGGCTACCCGCAGCAGCAGCCGGGCGGCTACGGCCAGCCCCCGCAGCAGGGTTACGGCGGCCAGCAGCAGGGTTGGTAGAACCCCAGCAGCCGTTCCAGCCCCCGGTCACTCCCAGTGGCCGGGGGCTGGCCCGTTTCCGGGCTCCGGTCGTGTTCTCCCGGGCCTGTTCACTGCTTGGACTATCACCGTGGGCCGCCGGATGGGTGAGTACCCTTCGGACATGAGCACCCCATACGGCTTCGCCACCAGGGCGATCCACGCCGGTCAGGACCCGGACCCGACCACGGGTGCGGTGAACGTGCCCATCTACGCGACCTCGACGTACGCCCAGGACGGCGTCGGCGGACTGCGCGAGGGCTTCGAGTACTCCCGCACCGGCAACCCGACCCGCCGCGCACTGGAGACGTGCCTCGCGTCGCTCGAACGAGGCCGCTTCGGCAGGGCGTTCTCCTCCGGCATGGGTGCGACCGACGCGGCACTGCGCACGTTCCTCAAGCCCGGCGACCACATCGTCATCCCGAACGACGCCTACGGCGGCACGTTCAGGCTGATCGACAAGGTCTTCTCGAAGTGGGGCGTGACCCACTCGCCGGCACCGGTCTCGGACGTGGACGCGATCCGCGCGGCCATCACCCCGGCGACGAAGCTCGTGTGGATCGAAACCCCGACGAACCCGCTGCTGAACATCGGCGACATCGCGGCCATCGCCTCGGTGGCACACGAGTCGGGCGCGAAGCTGGTGGTGGACAACACCTTCGCCTCCCCGGCCCTGCAGACGCCGCTGGAACTGGGCGCGGACGTCGTCCTGCACTCGACCACCAAGTACGTCGGCGGCCACTCCGACATCGTGGGCGGCGCCCTGATCACCTCGGACGAGGAGGTCGACGCGGCCTTCGGCTTCCTGCAGAACGGCGCGGGCGCGGTCCCGGGCCCGTTCGACGCCTACCTGACCCTGCGCGGCATCAAGACCCTCGAACTGCGCATGGAAAAGCACTCCGACAACGCAGAACTGGTGGCGGAAGCCCTGACAAGGCACCCGCGCGTCCGCAAGGTGATCTACCCGGGCCTGGAGTCGCACCCCGGCCACGCGGTAGCGGCCAAGCAGATGCGCCGCTTCGGCGGCATGGTGTCGTTCCTGGTGGAGGGCGGCGAGTCCGCGGCACTGGAGGTTTGCGCACGAACCAAGCTCTTCACGCTGGCGGAGTCGCTCGGCGGCGTCGAGTCGCTGATCGAGCACCCCGGCAAGATGACGCACGCCTCGACCGCGGGATCAATGCTGGAGGTCCCGGCCGACCTGGTGCGCGTCTCGGTGGGCATCGAGTCGGGCGACGACCTGGTGGCGGACCTGCTCGAAGCGCTGGGCTGAGGCCACAAGCAGAGGCTCCCCTGCTGCACCGCGCCGGGTAGGCCCTGGCGCGGTGCGTGCCGGGCAGCCGTGGCGCGGCGAGTGCCGGGTAAGCCCAGGCATGGGTGCCTGCCGGGTAAGCCCAAGCGCGCCTGCCGGGTACGCCCAGGTGCGGTTCCTGCCGGGTACGCCTAATGGCGATGCGAAGCGAGCCGTCTTCCATGTTGATCCGCCGTGAGCCGGTGAGCCCCCGTGCGGTGCGATTGGGGCTTGACCTTGGGTGCGAGGCGCTGCCCTGCTGTGTTCGGGCGGGTGCGGAGCATCCGACCTTTTCCCGCCCGTTCAGCGCCTCGCAAGGGCCCCGAAGTCAAGCCCCAATCGCTATTGACGCGAAGCGGCGATGAACCCCCACGACTCGTCCGCCGCCTGACCAGCCACGCTGGAACGCAACCCTCCCAGCCCGAGGTAACCCCACTGAAACGAGACGGACCGTATCGTCTCGCCGGATGTGACCCGCCACGGGCAAGCCCGCTCGCACGCTCGGAACGCACCCCACACCCGGCAAGCCCACCCGAACGTCCGCAACGGACTCGCCCAAGAAGCCGATCCCCTCAAACGCAAAAGGCCCCTCCCCGCCAACGGGACAGGGCCCTTCAACGGAAAAACCTAAGGCTTCGTGGACCCACCAAACCGATCCACGTTCTCAACCTCGGCAGTAGGAGCCGCCGGAAGATCGGCGCCGTTCACACAGCCACCGACGAACTCGATCGACTCACCGGTGCGGACGAAGCGGCCGGCCTCGTCACAGCCGGCGTGCGCCACGGTCAAGAACGCCGCGCCGGTCAGTGCCACAGCCGTG
>JASLAV010001124.1 GCA_030146905.1 Lentzea sp.
CGCGGCGTCGCGGCGTTCGACTGGTTCGACTACCGCGGCTCCGGCTGATCCGGCCGACGGCGGACAAGGGCGGGGCGAGCCGTCGGACAAGGACTCTGCGGTGTGTACCTGCCCGGTGCGCGGAACGCCCAGTCAAGCGAGCCAGTGGCTATGTGTGCGCTAACAAAATGCGTTCAGTGCAATCATGATGCGTTTCAGGTTGGTGAACAGTCGACCCGTGTGCGCTCGAGGGGCAGGTCAGCGAGTCCGGAGGCGCGCGATCGAAAGTATTGCGCCGATACCGCGCTAAAGTGAGCGTTAACAATTTTAGCATTCCCGACAATTGACTGCACTGCTTCGCGTGGTTACATTCGACACGGAGGTCGAATCGGTTTCCTGTCGTCGACAGGCCGGTTCGCGGCCTGCCTGACGGCAGTTGCCGGACCAAGACCGCCACCACTGGACGAGCGGTCGAGCGACCACGCGACTGGGAGCGCTCCCGGAAAGGCTGCACCCCTACCCGACACAGCACCGACGCTGCGAGGACCCTGAATGAGTGCAACGAAACTGGCACGCGGCGGCGCCGCTGCCGCCGCCCTGACCCTGTGTTCGGGACTGCTGGTCCTGGCTGGCACCTCGGCCAGCGCGGCCCCCGGATGTTCGGTCGACTACCGGGTCAACCAGTGGGACACCGGCTTCACGGCCAACGTCACGCTCAAGAACCTGGGCGACCCGATCTCCGGCGGGTGGACCCTGGAGTGGGACTTCCCCGGCAACCAGAAGATCACCAACGGCTGGAGCGCGACCTTCGCCCAGTCCGATCGGCGGGTGAGCGCCAAGAACCCCGCGTGGGCGGCGACACTGCCCACGGGTGGAAGCGCCACCATCGGTTTCAACGCCTCGTACTCGGGCACGAACGCCGTCCCCACGTCGTTCAAGCTCAACGGCACGACGTGTGGCGGCGACCAGACCACGACGACCACCACCACGACGACCACCACGACCACCACGACGACGACCACGACCACCACGCCGGACAACCCCGGTGAGCACGTGGCGAACCCGTACGTGGGCGCCAAGGGCTACCTGAACCCCGACTACGTCGCCAACGTGAACGCCCTGGCCGACGCGACCGGCGGCGCCCTCGGCACGTCCATGCGCAAGGTCGCCCAGCACTCCACCGCCGTGTGGATGGACCGCATCGGCGCCATCACCGCCGGACGCGGCTTGGTGGGTCATCTCGACGAGGCGCTGCGCCAGTCAGCCGGCGGGACGCCGGTCGTGATCCAGGTCGTCATCTACGACCTGCCCAACCGCGACTGCGCCGCGCTCGCGTCCAACGGCGAGCTCAAGGTCGGCGAGAACGGCCTGGCGCGCTACAAGGCCGAGTACATCGACCCCATCGCCGCCATCCTGGCCGACTCGAAGTACCGCGACCTGCGGATCGTCACGATCGTCGAGCCCGACTCGCTGCCGAACCTCGTGACGAACCTGAGCAAGCCCAAGTGCGCCGAGGCCAGTTCCAGCGGTGCTTACGTCCAGGGCATCCAGTACGCCCTGAACAAGCTCAGCGTGATCCCGAACGTCTACAACTACGTGGACATCGCCCACTCCGGGTGGCTGGGCTGGGACTCGAACATGGGCCCCGCGGTGCAGTTGATCGCCAACACCATCAAGGGCACCACCAAGGGCGTCAACAGCGTCGACGGGTTCGTGTCGAACATGGCCAACACCACGCCGACCGAAGAGGTCAACCTGCCCGACTCGGGCCTCACCGTCGGGGGCCAGCCGCTGCGGTCGGCGACCTTCTACCAGTGGAACCCGTACTTCGACGAGGCCGACTTCGGCACGGAGATGCGCAACCGGTTCATCGCGGCCGGTTTCCCCAGCGGCATCGGCATGCTGATCGACACCTCCCGCAACGGCTGGGGCGGCGCGAACCGGCCCACCGGGGCGAGCGGGTCCACGGTGGACGCGTACGTCAACTCCGGCCGCATCGACCGCAAGCTCCACCGGGGCAACTGGTGCAACCAGGCCGGAGCCGGCATCGGGGAACGACCCGCGGCCGCGCCGCGGGCGGGCTTCGACGCCTACGTGTGGGTCAAGCCCCCGGGTGAGTCCGACGGCATCGCGACCAAGACCGACGGGCCCAACGAGGAAGGCAAGCAGCACGACCCGATGTGCGACCCGGCCTACCGCGGTGACGACCAGGCCAACGGCGGCAACCTGACCGGTGCCATGCCGGGCGCCCCGCACGCCGGCGTCTGGTTCCCCGCGGGGTTCGCCTCGCTGGTCCAGAACGCGTACCCCGCACTCTGACAAGGCGGACAACGATGACGTTCAGGAAGCAGACCACAGCGGCGTGCCTCCTCTCGAGCGCACTCCTGGCCGGGGCCGTGGCCCTGGCGGCGGGCGGCGGGGCGACCGCGCGAGCGGCCGACTCGGCGTTCTACGTCGACCCGTCGAGCTCCAGCGCGAAGTGGGTCGCCGCCAACCCCGGTGACTGGCGGGCGCCGCTCATCCGCGACCGGATCGCCTCCGTGCCGCAGGCGCGGTGGTACACCACCACCAACACCTCGACGGTGCGCTCGGAGGTCAGCTCCTTCGTCGGCGCGGCGGCTTCGGCCGGGAAGATCCCGATCCTGGTGGTCTACAACATCCCGAACCGGGACTGCGGCGGCGCCAGCGGCGGCGGTGCGCCGTCCCACCCGGCCTACCGGGCGTGGGTGGACG
>JASLAV010001162.1 GCA_030146905.1 Lentzea sp.
GGTGCGCGTGCATTACGCGCACGCCATCTCGAATCGAGAGCTGCCGGTGGGTGCGAAGCTGCCCACGGTGCGCGCCCTGGCGAAAGACCTGGGCCTGGCGGTGAACACGGTCGCTCGTGCCTACCGCGAGCTGGAGGAAGCCGGCCTCGTGGAGACCAGGGGCCGTGCCGGCACGGTCGTCAGCGCGAACGGCGACAGCAACCGTGAGCGGGTGCGTGCGGCGGCGGCGCAGTACGCGTCGATGTCCGCGGAGCTCGGGCTCTCGTCCCAGGAGGCCATGGAAATCGTGCGCGCGGCCCTGCGGACGTGAAACTGCCGCTTTGAGAACGGTGACGTTCCACAACGGTCACCGCCATGATCACGTTCTTGCTGACATTCGGGCGCCCCCGGACCCCGGGCTGCTCCATGCAGGTGATCAGTACTCCTTCGGGGCTCGCGCTACGTCGGCCGGACCGACTCACCGTTGTGCGTTTGCCCTGGTAGTCACCCGTTCGCGACCCTCCTCACGTGCCTCGGCGCGGTTAGGCTGCCCCGTGGATCGTGAATAACTGATTCGTCAGTCAATCTAGGAGTGCGCGATGGGGCGGACCGTCCGCGACGGCCTGCGGCTCACGGCCGAACAGGAGCAGTTCGTCGAGGTGGCCAGGGAGTTCGCCGCCAGGGAGATCCGGCCGCGGGGACGCGCCGTCGACGAGGCGGACACCGAGTCGCCGCTCGACGTGTGGGAGAAGGCGTCCGCGCTCGGGCTGACGTCGTTCATGCTCCCCGAGAAGTTCGGCGGAGGTGGTGTCACCGACCTGCTGACCCAGGTGCTGGTGCAGCAGGAGCTCTGCCACGGCGACATCGGCATCGGCAACCTGGTCACGTCCAACGGCTTCTTCGGCGCACCGGTCGAGCACCTCGGCACGCCCGAGCAGCAGGACCGGTTCCTCAGCCCGCTGGGGGCCGCGTGCCCGCCGCTCACCGCCGTCGCCGTGACCGAGCCCGGCAGCGGGTCGGACGCGGCGGGCATCCGGACGTCGGCGCGGCGCGAGGGGGACGAGTACGTCCTGAACGGGCAGAAGACCTGGATCTCCAACGCACCGTACGCCGAGATGTTCGTGATCTTCGCGACGGTGGACCCGTCGCTGAGGTCCCGTGGTGTCACGGCGTTCGTCGTGCCGCGCTCCGCGGCCGGGCTGAGGGTCGGGCCGCCGTTCCGGAAGATGGGGCAGCGCGCGATCGTCAACGCCGAGGTGTTCCTCGACGACGTGCGCGTGCCCGTGGAGGACCGGCTCGGTGACGAGGGGCAGGGGTTCGCCGGGCTGATGCGGACGTTCGACGCGTCGCGCGTCCTCATCGGCGCGGCCACGACGGGGCTCGCCCGCGCCGCGCTGGACTTCGCCACCTCCTACGCGGCGCAGCGCGTGCAGTTCGGGGTGCCGATCATCGAGCACCAGGCGGTGGCGTTCCGGCTCGCGGACATGGCCACGCGTGTCGACACCTCGCACCTGCTGACCGTGCGCGCGGCGACGTTGTACGACGCGGGACTCGCCGTGACGCAGGAGGCGGCGATGGCCAAGCTCGTAGGCTCGGAGAACGCCATGTGGTGCACGCACGCGGCCGTGCAGACGATGGGGGGCTACGGGTACTCCCGCGAGCACCCCGTCGAGCGCTGGATGCGCGACGCGAAGCTCGAGGAGATCGAAGAGGGCACCTCGGACATCCAGCGCCTGATCATCTCCCGCGGCCTCGGTGAGAGATGATCTTCTCCGATCCCGCGTCCGTCGCCGTCGTCGGCGCCAGCGACGACCCCGCCAAGTGGGGCCACTGGCTCGCGCGCGGCGCGCTCGTCGGTCATGACCGACGCGCCGTGCACCTGGTGAACCGTGGCGGTGGCGCCGTTCTGGGCCAGCCCACCGTGCGCTCGCTCTCCGAACTCGCCGAGGCCCCCGAACTGGTCGTGCTCGCCGTGCCCGCGGCGCACGTGCCCGCCGTGGTGGACGAGGCGCTGGCGGCCGGCGTGCGCGGATTCGTCGGCATCACCTCGGGAATCGACGACCGCGTCATCCGCCGGATCCGTGCCGCGGGCGCGCGGCTGCTCGGGCCGAACTGCCTGGGCGTGTTCGACGCGGCGACGTCGCTGCACCTCGCCTGGGGCCGGTTCCAGGCCGGTTCGCTGGGCGTGGTGTCGCAGAGCGGGCAGGTCGGGCTGGAGATCGCCGGGCTCGCGGCGTCGTCGGGCACCGGGGTCTCGCGGTTCGTCTCGGTGGGCAACCAGGCGGACGTGACGGCGACGGAAGCGTTGCTGGACCTGGTGTCCCACGACCTGACCACCGTCGTGGGGGTCTACCTGGAGAGCTTCGGCCCCGGAACCGTGGCGGCGATGTCGGAACTGCGCGCGGCCGGCAAACCCGTGGTGCTGCTGACCGTCGGGACGTCGGTCGCGGCCCGGGAAGCCGCCCGCACGCACACCGGCGCCCTGACGTCACCCTCGGACGTGGTGGACGCGGCCTGCCGCCGCGCGGGCGCGGTCCGCGTGACGACACCGGCGGCTCTGGTGGACCTGGCGGCGGTGCTGACGTCCGGGGTGCCGCGCGGGGACAGGGTGGGCGTCGTCTCCGACTCGGGTGGACAGGGCGCGATCGCGGCGGACCTCGCGGTGGCGGCGGGCCTGACGATGCCCGCGCTGTCCGTTGTGGACGGTCTGCCGGCGGGAGCGTCGACGCGGAACCCGATCGACCTCGCCGGGGCGGGGGAGCAGGACCTGGCGAACTACGCCAGGGCGGTCGAGGTGCTGGCGCGCGGAGGTGAGGTCGACGCGGTCGTGCTGTCGGGCTACTTCGGCAGCTACGGGCCCGACACGCCGTCGCTGGAGGAGGCGGAGGTGGCGGTGGCTTCGCGCATCTGTTCGCTGGCAAGGGAAACCGGCGTCACCGTCGTCGTGCACAGCATGCGTGAGGACTCCGCCGCGGTACGCGCACTGCGGACAGGCGGCATCCCCGTGCAGCTCACGATCGAACGTGCCGTCGCCGCGCTGGGCCACGCGAGCCGGCTGGGCGGGAACTCGCTGGAGGTCGTGCCCCGCGCCGCGACCGCCACCCCCTTCCGGCCCGGCTACCTCGCGGCCCGCGAACTGCTGAGCTTCGTCGCGTTCCCGAAGGCCCACGCCGTCACGACCGTCACCGACGTCACCGCGACCGCCCTGAAGGGCCCGTTCGCGCTCAAGGCCGACTGGCTGCCCCACAAGAGCGAGCACGGCGGAGTGCGGATCAACATCACCGACCCCGAGGCGGCGTTCGAGGAGATGCG
>JASLAV010001179.1 GCA_030146905.1 Lentzea sp.
GGTTCGGCCACCGCGCGTCGGAGGAACCCACGCGGGGACCTTTCGTCCGCTCCTGGCGGACGTGGGGTCCCCGCGTGGCACACCGCCGCAGCGGCGTGCCGCCGCCTCGCTGTGTTCGAACGCACGCGGGGAGCTTTCGTACTGCATGTCGGTACGTGGGGTCCCCGCGTGCGAGCGCCGCGGCGGGCTCCGGGGGATCGAGGTGGCCGGGAGCCTGCGAGAATGCACCGGTGAGCCTGCTGGGACCCGCCGAAGTCCGCCGTCTAGCCGAAGAGCTGGGCATCCGCCCGACCAAGAAGCTCGGCCAGAACTTCGTGCACGACCCCAACACGGTCCGCAAGATCGTCGTCGCCGCCGGTCTGGACGAGTCGGACGTGGTCCTGGAGGTCGGCCCCGGCCTGGGCTCCCTCACCCTCGCCCTGCTCCCCGCCGCCGCACAGGTCGTGGCGGTCGAGATCGACCCGCCGCTCGCCGAGCGGCTGCCCCGGACGGCGCGCGAGATGGATCCGGAGAACGCGGGCAAGCTCCACGTCGTCCTCAAGGACGCGATGAAGGTCACCCGGGAGGACTTGCCGGTGCAACCCACCGCGATCGTGGCCAACCTCCCGTACAACGTCGCCGTCCCCGTGGTCCTGCACCTCCTGCACGAGCTGCCGACCCTGCGCAAGGGCCTGGTGATGGTCCAGGCGGAGGTCGCGGACCGGATGGCGGCCAAGCCCGGCAGCAAGATCTACGGGGTGCCGAGCGTGAAGCTCGCCTGGTACGCCGACGCACGCAAGGCGGGCGCGGTCGGCAGGAACGTCTTCTGGCCCGCTCCCAACGTGGACTCCGGCCTGGTCGCCTTCCAGCGCCACGAAAAGCCGTTGTCCACAGTGGACAAGAAGAAGCTGTTCGCGATCGTCGACGCGGCCTTCGCGCAACGCCGCAAGACACTTCGGGCGGCGCTCAAGAGCTACACCGCCGACGTCGACGAACTGCTCCAGAAGGCGGGCGTCGATCCCCAGGTCAGGGGCGAGCAGCTGAGCGTGATCGACTTTATCCGGATCGCCGAGGTCTGACCCGGCGATCCTTCGGCCATCAGTGTGATCTGTCGAACGAATCCGAATCTGGCTTGCGCAACCGAACGTCCGTCCGGTTGACTGCAACTGCCATCCGGAGCGACTGAGAGACCTGGCTCTACGACGTCGCAGCAACCACCCGCTGGATGCGGGCAGGTGCTAACGCCAGGACCGATGGAGGATCACATGGGTACCTCGCGAATGCTGACGCGCCGTCGAGTCGTCGACCAGTGCCGTCGCACCGCTTCTGCATGTCGTCGCCACCTCGTCTAAGGCGCCTTCTCAAAGTCCTTTGACGCGCACTCAGCCATCGAGTGGCGCACACCCTGAGCAACAACTCCGATCGCGCACCCCCGTCACACGGGTGGGTGTGCCGTCGCGTGCAGCCGTGGAGCAGAAGTGATCACTGTCGAAAACCTCACCAAGTCCTTCCAGGGTGTCAACGCGCTGAACGGCGTCACCCTCGACGTCCAGGCCGGCACCGTGCTCGGAGTCGTCGGCCCGAGCGGGGCCGGTAAGTCGACGCTGGCCCGCTGCGTCGCGCTGCTGGAGCGCCCCGACTCTGGTGCGATCCGCGTCGACGGCACCGACATCACCGCGCTCGACGGCTCCGCGCTGCGGGCCGCTCGCCGGCAGATCGGCGTTGTGCCGCAGGGCGACTCGCTCCTGCGCCAGCGCACGGCCGCCGGCAACATCGCGCTGCCGCTGGAGAGCGCCGGCGTTCCGGGGCCGCAGCGCCGCAGCCGGGTGGGCGAGCTGCTGGACCTCGTCGGGCTCACCGACAAGGCCGGCTCGTACCCCGACCAGCTGTCCGGCGGGCAGCGCCAGCGCATCGCCGTGGCGCGCGCGCTCGCCGCCAACCCGTCCGTCCTGCTCGCCGACGAGCCCACCAGCGCCCTCGACCCGGAGACCACCGGGTCCGTGCTGGCGGTGCTCGACCGTGCGCGCGCAGAGCTGGGTGTGACCGTTCTCGTCGTCACGCACGACATGGGCGTGGTCCGCAAGATCTGCGATGACGTCGCGGTGCTGGAGCAGGGCCGGGTCGTCGAGCACGGCAAGGTGCTCGACCTCGTCAACAACGCCGCCAGCCGCACGAGCTCCGCCCTGCTGCCCGCGGTCGACCTGAACCCGATCAACGAGAGCGCGTACGACCGGGTCGCCGACGTCGTGCTCGTCGGGTTCGCCGCGGTCGGCGCGCTGCTGCCGGAGGCCGCGCACCGGTTCGGCGTCGAGCTGAACATCGTCGGCGGCGGGCTGACCCGCCTCGGCGAGACGCCGGTCGCCCGGTTCCGCCTCGGCCTGAACGGCGAGCGGTCCGACTCGGCGCTCGAGTGGATCAGTGAGGCCGGCGGCGCGGTTCAGAGGTCCCTGAAGGGGCCGCAGGGAGTAGCTGCGTGAGGTCTGCAACACCCTGGTCCGACGTGCTGAGCTACCTCGTCGAGGCCACCGGGGAGACGCTGTACATGGTCGGCGTCTCCACCGTCATCGCCACCGCTTTCGGAATCCCGGTCGGAGTCTGGCTGCAGCTCACCGCCAAGGGCGGGCTGCGGCCGAACGCCACCGTGCACCGCATCCTCAGCTTCGTCACGGACCTGGGCCGCTCGATGCCGTTCATCGTGCTGCTCGTCGCCCTCACCTCAGTGACCCGCCTCATCGTCGGCGGTTCCATCGGCAGCACGGCCGTCATCGTGCCGTTGGCGGTGGGCGCGATCCCGTTCGTCGGGCGGCTGGTGCAGAACATCCTGTCCGAGGTGCACGTGACCGTGGTCGAGGCCGCGGTTACCACCGGTGCCTCGACGCTGCGGATCGTGCGCTCGGTCCTGATCCGCGAGTCGCTGCCCGCGCTGATCAACGCCATCGGCGTCACCGTCATCGCCCTCATCGGCTACTCGGCCATGGCGGGCGTGATCGGCGGAGGTGGCCTCGGCGACCTCGCCATCCGCGAGGGCTACCAGCGCTTCAACGACCGGATCCTGTGGAGCACCGTGGCGTGGCTCGCCGTGCTCACGACCGTGATCCAGTTCGGCTTCACCCGTGCCTCCCGAGCGTCCGACCGACGCCGGCACGCGACCGTCTAGTTCCCGCCGCTCATTCTCAAAAGGAACGTCATGCGTATTAAGGCTGCCCTGATCGCGGTCGCTTTGACTGCTTTGTCCGCTTGCTCAGCCGGTGGCTCGTCCGACGGCGACACGCTGAAGGTCGGCGTCTCGCCGGTTCCGCACGCGCAGATCCTGAAGTACGTCGCGGACAACCTCGCGGCGTCGAAGGGCCTGAAGGTCGAGGTCGTCGAGTTCACCGACTACGTCCAGCCCAACACCGCGCTGGTCGACGGGTCGCTCGACGCCAACTACTTCCAGACCGTCCCGTACCTGGCGACGTTCACGAAGGAGAGCGGCGCGAAGGTCGAGTGGGTCGAGGGCGTGCACGTCGAGCCGCTGGGCCTGTACTCGAAGAAGGTCAAGAAGGCCGACGAGCTGCCGCAGAACGCCAAGATCGCGGTCGCCAACGACGCCACGAACGAGGCGCGCGGCCTGAAGCTGCTGGAGGCCAACGGCTTGATCAAGCTCAAGGCCGTGGACCAGCCGACCGTCCGCGACATCGCGGAGAACCCGAAGAACCTGCAGTTCGTGCCCCTGGAGGCGGCCCAGCTGCCGCGTTCGCTGGAGGACACCGACGCCTCGGTGATCAACGGCAACTACGCCATCGACGCGGACCTGAAGCCGGCCACCGACGCACTCGTGCTGGAGAAGGCCGAGGGCAACCCCAACGCCAACGGCCTGGTCACCCGCAGTGAGCTCAAGGACGACAAGCGCATCCGCGACTTGGCGGAGCTGCTGGCGTCGCAGCAGGTCAAGGACTACATCAAGCAGACCTTCAACGGTTCCGTCATCCCGGTGTGAGATCCACGGTGGCCGGGGGAGGAGCCCGCAGGCGTCGATCGCCCGTAGGCTGACATCGTGCTCGCAGTCGTTCCTCCTCCGGTCACGGTCCGCGTCCCGGCCAAGGTCAACCTGCACCTGGCCGTAGGCGACGTGCGGCCGGACGGCTACCACGACCTGGTGACCATCTTCCAGGCGCTGTCACTGGCCGACGAGGTCACCGTGGCGGTCGCCGACGAGCCCGGCGTGGAGGTCCACGGTGAGGGCGCCGACCAGGTGCCCACCGGAGCCTCCAACCTCGCCTGGCGCGCCGTGCGACTGCTGGCCGCTCACGTCGGCAAGGACCCGGACGACCCCAAGGTCCGCGTCGTGATCCGCAAGGCCATCCCGGTCGCCGGTGGCATGGCCGGCGGCAGCGCGGACGCCGCGGCCACCCTGGTGGGCCTGGCCTCGCTGTGGCGGCTGGAGATCAGCCGCGACGAGCTGGCCGAGCTGGCCGGCAAGCTCGGCGCGGACGTCCCGTTCTGCCTGTACGGCGGCACGGCGCTGGGCACCGGCCGCGGCGAGCGGATCGTGCCGGTGCTGGCCCGCCACCAGTTCCACTGGGTGCTGGCGTTCGACCGGCGCGGACTGTCCACGCCGGACGTGTTCGACGAGCTGGACCGCCTGCGCACCGAGGGGGACCCACCGCGCGTGGGCCAGGTCGAGGCCGTGCTGGAGGGCCTGTCCTCCGGCGACCCGCGCCAGCTCGCCCTGCTGCTGGGCAACGACCTGCAGGCCGCCGCGGTGTCGCTGCGGCCGAACCTGCGCCGCACGTTGCGCGCGGGGGTCGACGCGGGCGCGCTGGCCGGCATCGTGTCCGGTTCCGGCCCCACGACGGCGTTCCTGTGCGAGGACAACGACACGGCCGTGCGCGTCGCGGCCGAGCTCGCGGGCGCGGGTGTGTGCCGCACCGTGCGCGTGGCTCAGGGCCCGGTGCCCGGTGCGCGTGTGATCACCACCGAAGAGCCCAAACCAACCCCACCCGAAGTCCACGCCTGACCCCAGCCTCTTTCCGCATGCCGGAAGTCACGCGGGGGCCCCGCGTTACCCCCTGGGGCACGCGGGGCCCCCGCGTGCGGTCAGGAGGCAGGGGCTTTGGCGGCGCTGGGTAGCCTTCAACGGGCAGTTTCTCCGAAGTCGTGAGGTTTTGATGGCCAACCTGGTCAACCTGGAGTCCGTGTCGAAGTCGTTCGGCGTCCGGCCGCTGCTGGACGGCGTGTCGCTCGGCGTCAACGAGGGCGACCGGATCGGTGTCGTCGGCCTGAACGGCGGTGGCAAGACCACGCTGCTGGAGGTGCTGGCCGGGGTGGAGCCGGCCGACGACGGCCGGGTGTCGCGGTCGCGTGACCTGCGGATGGCGGTCGTGACGCAGCGGACCGAGCTGCCGCACGGGTCGACCGTGCGCAACGCCGTGATCGACCCGCTCGGCTTCGACGCGGAGCACGAGTGGGCCGCCGACGCGCGCGTGCGGTCCATTTTGGACGGACTGGGGATCACGGCGCTGGGCCTGGACTCCGTGGTCTCCACGATGTCCGGTGGCGAGCGGCGCCGGGTCGCGCTCGCGGCCGCGTTGATCCAGGACCTCGAGCTCCTCGTGCTCGACGAGCCGACGAACCACCTCGACGTCGAGGGGGTGCGGTGGCTGGCCGAGCACCTGCTGGCCCGCAAGTGCGCGCTCGTCGTCGTCACCCACGACCGGTGGTTCCTCGACACGGTCTGCAACCGCACCTGGGAAGTGGTGCAGGGCAAGGTCGAGCAGTACGAGGGCGGCTACGCCGACTGGATCTACGCCCGCGCCGAGCGGACCCGGCTGGCGGACGTGCTGGAGGAGAAGCGGCAGAACCTGGCCCGCAAGGAGCTCGCGTGGCTGCGCCGCGGCGCGCCCGCGCGGACCTCGAAGCCGCGCTACCGCATCGAGGCGGCCGAGGCGCTGATCGCGGACGTGCCGCCGGTGCGCGACAACGTCGAGCTGCTCGCGTTCGCCAAGAAGCGCCTGGGCCGCACGGTGATCGAGCTGGAGGACGTGACTCTGTCCATTCCGGACCGGGTGCTCGTGCGCGACCTGACGTGGCGGATCGGGCCCGGCGAACGCGTCGGTCTGGTGGGTGTCAACGGGTCCGGCAAGACGACGTTGCTGAAGCTGCTGGCCGGTGAGCGCGAACCCGAGACGGGCAAGCGGATCCAGGGCCAGACGGTGAAGATCGCGCACCTCTCGCAGGAGCTGCTCGACCTCGACGGGTCGATGCGGGTGCTGGAGGCCATCGAGGAGGTCGCGCGCCGCGTCGTCCTCGGCAAGTACGAGATGTCCGCGTCGCAGCTGGGTGAGCGGTTCGGGTTCTCGTCGCAGAAGCAGTGGACGCCGGTGGCGGACCTGTCCGGTGGCGAGCGGCGGCGGCTGCAGCTGTGCCGGCTGCTCATGGCGGAGCCGAACGTGCTGCTGCTCGACGAGCCGACGAACGACCTGGACATCGACACGTTGCAGCAGCTGGAGGACCTGCTCGACTCGTGGGCGGGCACGCTCGTCGTGATCTCCCACGACCGCTACCTCGTCGAGCGCGTCTGCGAGAAGGTCGTGGCGCTGTTCGGCGACGGCGGGCTGACGGAGCTGCCCGGCGGCATCGAGGAGTACCTCAAGCGCCGCGACTCGATGCGCGACAGGGAGTCGGCGCCTGCTCCCGCGGCGGGCAGGGCGCCGTCTAACGCCGCCGACCAGCGCACCGCCCGCAAGGAGCTGGCGCGGCTGGAACGGCGCCTCGAGGTGCTGCACAAGAAGGAAGCCGAGCTGCACGCCGCGCTGGCGGAGGCCTCGACCGACCCCGACCGGCTGCTGAAGCTCGACGCCGAGCTCCGCGCCGTGCTGGCGGAGGAGGCCGACGTCGAGGCCGCCTGGATGGTCGCGGCGGAGGTCGTGGAGGGCTGAGGCCCGCCCAAGAGGAGAGCTGCTCGGTGGAGGGCTGCTCGCGCGGAGGGCTGCTCGCGCGGAGGGCTACTTGCCCCGGCGGCGCAGCTCCTCCGCCAGCTGGGGCAGCAGCTCGTCGATGAACGACGTGTCGTAGCCCTGACCGGAGAGCAGCGCGTAGCTGAAGCGCGCCCTCATGACCTCCTCCGAGCTCGCCCCCAGCATGCCGTCGAGCGCGACGCCGATCTCCTCCAGCATCCTGTCGACCTGCGCCGTGCGGTAGCCGCGCTGGCCGGCCGCCGCCTGCGGGATCCGCAGCTGGCGCAGGTCCTTCCACGACTTGACCTGGGGCATGCCCCGCACCGGTCCGGAGAGCTGCTGCTCGATCTGGCCGAGGAACGCGTCCACCTCGGTCTCGTCGTACCCGCGCCGTCCGATGAGCGGCCGGGAGAATCTGACGTCGCGGACGTCCTTGCCGGTCAGGTTGTCCTGGCCGAGGAGCGTGGCCTCGATGCGGTCGAGGAACGCGTCCACCTGGGACTCTTGGTAGCCGCGGCGGCCGCGGGGAGGGCGGTGGAACGCGACGTTGCGGATGTCCGCGGCTGTGAGCTTCGGGGAGTCGACGGCGGCAGGCGCCGCGGGTTGCTGCACGGGAGACTGCTGCTGGGGGCGCTGCGGCGGTTGCGGACGCCTCTGCTGGGGTCGCTGTTGCTGCTGCGGCAGCTTGGGCGGAGGCGGAGGCGCCTTGGGCAGCGGTGGCGCGGTCTCGAACATGAGGACCACGAGGTCGAGGAACGTGTCGACGTCCTCCTGGTCGTACCCGAACGTGCCGGGGGCGGACTCGCCGAACACCGCGTCCTGGACCTGTTGCGCCGTCAGGTTGTCCTTGCCCCGCAGGGTGGCCTCGATGCGGTCGAGGAAAGCGTCGATCTGGCCTTCGTGGTAACCGCGGGTCCCCGGTCTGGGCTTGTGGAACCGCACGGCGGCGACGTCGTCAGGGGACAGTCGCACCGCGGGTCTCATCGCCTGCGACGTGGCGTGCGCGCCCTGGGCGGGAGCGGAGGCCTGCCGGCGTTGCGGAGTGGACCGCAACGTGTCGGCCACGAGCTCCATGAAGACGTTGACCTCGTTGACGTCGTAGCCGGGGTCGCGGGTAGCCGTGCTGAACTTGACGTTCAGCACGTCCTCGCGCGTCAGGATGTCCCTGCTGCGCATCGTGTTCTCGACGCGGTCGAGAAACGAGTCCACCTCAGCCGCGTCGTACCCGCGCTGACCTCGCGGGGGACGGTGGAACGCGACCAGGGCCACGTCCTGTGCGGAGAGCAGAGGTGCCGGATGCGCGGGCAGACGATGCTGCGCTCCGGGGCCGCCCCGATCCACCAATGACCTCCTCCTGCGTACCTGTACTGGGGAGTATCGCGTTTCGCCTGCCATAACGTTTCGCCCTGATGGACCAAACGGCGCCACTACGATCGCGGACATGAGTCAGTTCGTGGATGTGATGCTGGCGACGGCCTCCAACGGCAGGGACAGGGGCATGACGACGGGTGAACCCGCCGCGCCCGTCCGCCGGACCTGGGCCGAGGTGCACGAACGCGCCCGGCGGATGGCCGGTGCGCTCGACGTGGCGCCGGGCACCGCGATCGCCGTGCTCGCCGCCGAACCAGCCGTGATCGCCCCAGCCGTGCAAGCCGCATGGCTGTGTGGTGGCAGCGTCACGATGTTGCATCAACCCACACCACGCACCGACCTGGCCGAGTGGGCCGAGGACACGCTGCGGGTGCTCGCCATGATCGACTCGCGTCTGGTCCTGCTCGGCAGCCCTTTCGACGCTCTGGCTCCCGTGCTGGACCAGCACGGAATCCCCTATCGCAAGCTGTCAGAGCTGGACGCGGAGCCGATCGCTGCTCCTGTTCCCACCGCCGAGGATGCCACGGCACTGCTGCAGTTGACGAGTGGGTCCACCGCGGACCCGAAGGCGGTTCGCATCACACACCGCAACCTGTGGGCGAACGCCTCCGGGATGCGGGTCGCCGCGGCGCTCGACCCCGAGACCGACGTGATGGTGTCCTGGCTGCCGTTGTTCCACGACATGGGGATGGTCGGGTTCCTGACCGTCCCCATGCTGTTCGGGCTGGAACTGGTGAAGGTCACCCCTGTCGACTTCCTGTCGCGCCCGACGCTGTGGGCCGACCTGATCACCCGGTACAAGGGCACGATCACGGCCGCGCCGAACTTCGCCTACGCGATCGTGGCCCGCCGCCTGGCCTCGTCGTCCGACTCGTTCGACCTGTCGTCCCTGCGGCTGGCGTTGAACGGCGCGGAGCCGATCGACCCGGCCGCCGTGCGGGCCTTCGTGGACGCCGGTGCGCGGTTCGGGTTGCGTCCCGAGTCGATCCTCGCCGCCTACGGGATGGCGGAGACCACTCTGGGTGTGGCTTTCGCGCCGCTGTTCACGGGCCTGTCCGTGGACGTGGTGGACGCGGACGCCGTCGAGGCGGACCGCCGGGCCGTGCCTGCCGACGAGGGTCGCGCGTTCCCGTTGCTCGGGCCGCCGTTGCGGGGGCTGGAGCTGCGGGTGGTGTCCGACTCCGGTGAGGTGCTCGGGGTCAGGGACGTCGGTGAGCTGCAGATCCGGGGCGAAGCCGTCACTCCCGGATATCTGACCGTGGACGGGCCGCTGACCACTCAGGACGCTGAGGGCTGGCTGCCCACCGGGGACGTCGGGTACGTGGTGGAGGACGGTCAGGTCGTCGTCTGCGGGCGGCGCAAGGACGTCATCATCATGGGCGGGCGGAACATCTACCCGACCGATGTGGAGCGTGCCGCCTGCTCCGTGGAGGGCGTGCGACCCGGCAACGCCGTCGCGGTCCGGCTGGACGCCGGGACGCAGCGGGAGCGGTTCGCCGTGGTGGTGGAGTCGAAGCTCGCCGGGGACGGTGACGCGGAGAAGGACCTGGTCAAGCAGGTCACTGCCCGTGTCGTCGACGCCGTCGGGTTGCGGCCGTTCGCCGTCGTGGTGCAGCCGCCGGGGACGTTGCCGAAGACGCCGTCCGGGAAGCTCCGGCGATCGGCGGCGGCCGCCCTGGTCTAGTGGAAGGCGTTCTGCGCGGCTTCGAGGCCCTTGGTGACGAGGGCCTCGGTCGCGTCCGCCGCCCTGTCGATCTCCAGCGCGAGCTGCTTGCGCTCGACGGTGGAGAAGTCCTTCAGCACGTAGTCCGCGGGGTCCTGGCGGCCGGAAGGGCGGTCCACGCCGAAGCGGACGCGGTGGTAGTCCTTGGTGCCCAGCGACTTCGTGATGGAGCGCAGTCCGTTGTGGCCGTTGTCGCCGCCGCCGAGCTTCATGCGGATGGCGGCGAAGGGCAGGTCCAGCTCGTCGTGGACCACGACGACCGTGGTGGGCTTGAAGAACTTCACGGCGCTCGCGACGGGGCCGCCGGAGAGGTTCATGAAGCTGCGCGGCTTGGCGAGGACCACGCGGTGACCGGACAGACGGCCCTCGACGATCTCGGCGCCCGACTTGTGGGCCTTGAACTTGCCGCCGACGCGGGCGGCCAGTTCGTCGAGGACCAGGAAGCCGATGTTGTGGCGGTTGCCTTCGTACTTCGGACCGGGGTTGCCCAGTCCGACGATGAGGGCGAGGTCAGCGTCCACGGAACCGCAACTCCTGCTCGAGATCGTCCAGCAACGTGTCGACGGCCTGCACCTGGTACCCCTTGCCCAGCAGGCCGGACGTGGTGCTGAACCGGGTGTTGCGGACCTCGGTGGAGGTCATGGAACCCCTGCCGTCCAGGTTGGCCGCGGCGCGGGCGACGAAGGCGTCGACTTCTGCGCGATCGTAACCGGTGCCGGACTTCGGCAGCTTGCGTGCGCGCAGGTCCTCGCCGGTGTTCAGGCCCGTCGGCGGCACGATGCCGTTGCGGACCTGGAACTCCAGCAGGTGCAGGACGCCGTCGACGCTCAGCGGGTCGTAGCCGTTCGGGACCGTGGCGAACCGGACGGTGCGCACGTGGTCCGGGTTGAGGCGGAGACGACCTGCCAAGGCGTCGGCGATGATCAGGAGGAACTCGTTCACCTGGCCAGGGTCGTAGCCCTGGCGCTTGCGGCGGAACGTCTTCGACCTGACATCGGTCGGGCTCAGGTACTGCAACGGCGCGCCTCCCCCCTCGTGAGGGGGTGGCGCGCCGTCTGTGCGGCCCGACGTGATGGGGCTCAGCTTTCCTCGGAGGCCTCGGCAGCCGGGGAGGCCGCCTCGTCGCCCTCGAGCTGCGCCGCGGACGGCGCCTCGTTGACCGCGATGATCAGGGCCTCGGCGTCGGTGATCAGCGTGGCGCCCGCGGGCAGTTCCAGGTCACCGGCGTGGATCTGGGTGCCGGCGCCCTTGCCCTCGATCGACAGCTCGATCTGGTCGGGGAGGTTGAGTGCGTCCGCCTCCAGGCTGATGGTGGTGGCGTCCTGCGTGACGAGCGTGCCGGAAGCGGCCTCGCCGGTCACGACGATCGGGACGTCGACGGTGACCTTCTCGCCCCGCTGGACGAGGAGGAGGTCGACGTGCTCGATGTAGTTCTTGATGGGGTGGGTGGTGACGGTCTTGGTGAGCGCCAGCTCACTCCCGCCGTCGAGGGCGAGGGTGAGGACGGCGTTCTGGCCGTGCTCTCGGACGACACGGGCGAACTCGAGCGCCGGCAGGGCCAGGTGCTTCGGGTCGGAACCGTGGCCGTAGAGCACCGCGGGGATCTTGCCGGCGCGACGGGTACGGCGGGCTGCGCCCTTGCCGAATTCAGTGCGCTGCTCAGCGGCGAGACGGACCTCGGACACGGTGGGGTACTCCTTACAAGTCTGGCCTTGTACGTCGGGGCGGTGCACAAGTACTCAGCGTTGGGTGGTGGCCAGCGGCGGCGAGCAGCGCGGGAACGGTCAACACGCGCGGCATCAAGCCACCGCGTCGATCACGCCGAGCTGGGGAGCTCGCCCTCGCCGAGGCAACCCGACCAGTGTAGGTGAGTGGGTATCGGGGAGGCCAATCGGGGGTGGTTGGGCGGGTTTGGGGTGGTGGGGGCGTGGGCGGGTTCGCGACCTGGTGGGTGGTTGGTTTGCTTGCGGCGGGTGCTGTTGCGTGCTTTTTCTGGGGGCGCTGCCCCCAGACCCCCGGCAATCTGATCGGGGGGTCCGCGCCGTCGGTGGGTTGATGGCACGCCTGTTTCGTTGGGCGGCTGCGCGTTTCGTTGTTGGTTGCGTTGCGGTGGGGTCCCGTCACAAGCCGCACCAGAAGCGGGCCACACCTGAGGAGGGGTGTCAAACGGCCGAAAAGCGTGGCCGTTTG